>JBJTAZ010000045.1:0-3511 GCA_046091085.1 Nitrospiraceae bacterium | reverse complement strand
CGCCGCCGGATCACTCGAATCTGGGCCGTCGCCTACTCCTCCTCTTCTTCGCGGCTCGCTACGATTCCTGGGAATCCACTGCCGGGCGTTCGGCCGAACTCCGCTTGCCGAACGCCCGAGCCGCAAGGCTCACCGCCTTCTCGGCCGGCCCCAGCGCCGCATAGCCGGCAAACACCAGGAACAGCATCAATTGCGGCCAGGCGATCACAAGCATGATGCCCAGGATCGCCCAGACCAGATAGTTGAAGTGATGCCCCGGCTTGAATTTGAGATCCTTGAAACTCCGGTACTTGACCGTGCTGACCATCAAAAACGCCAGCACCAGCGTCATGATGAGCACCGCCAGCGGCTTGTTCTCCACCGGCAGTCCGACGACATGGTGGTCGAAAATGATCAGCGTCGCGACCACGCTGGCCGCGGCCGGAATCGGCAGACCGGTAAAGTATTTATTCTCGCTGGTGCCCGACATCACGTTGAACCGGGCCAGCCGCAAGGCCCCGCAGGCCACGAACGCGAACATGACGGCGGCGCCCAGCATGCCTTGAGCCTTCAACCCCCAGCCGTACATCAACAGTCCCGGCGCCACGCCGAATGCGACCAGATCGGCCAGCGAGTCGTACTCCACGCCGAACTGGCTGGTGCTGTTTGTCCAGCGCGCCGACTTGCCGTCCAGCATGTCGAAAACGAGGGCGACGAGGATCGCGATGGCCGCCGCAAGATAGGCTGCATCGAACACAGCCAGGATCGCGAACAACCCGCTGAACAAATTGCCCGTGGTCAAGAGATTCGGAATCAAATACACCGCACGTCTCCGTTTCGATTCCTTGCCCACCAGCCTGTTATCCTTGTCATTCATGAAGGGTCCTCGCATCACGGCCTGCCTATCCCAACTCGGCGAGAATAGTCTCGCCCCCCTTGACGTGCATGCCGACGCTCACCCGTACCTTCGTGCCCGCCGGCAGAAACATATCCATGCGCGACCCAAACCGGATCAGGCCATATCGTTCACCGCAGGCCACGGTCTCGCCGGGAGAAACCCAGCAGACGATCCGGCGCGCGATCAACCCCGCCACCTGCACGCAGAGCACCTTCGTCCCTTGCGCGGTGCTAATCATCAGCGCGTTCTGCTCGTTCCGCAACGACGCGTCCGGACGGTTGGCCGCAACAAAGGTTCACGGCTGATACGCCACGCCTTCCACCGTGCCCCGGCAGGGAATCCGATTGACATGCACGTTAAAAATGTTCAGAAAAATGCTGATCCGGATGCCCTGGTCTTTCAGAAAGCGCGGTTCGTATTCTTCGGCAATCGCAATGACCTTTCCGTCGCCCGGCGCAACCACCGCATTGGCCGACGGAGGAGCTACCCGATTCGGATTCCGATAGAACCAAGCGGTGAACAGCGTCACCGCACCCATCACCAACGCCGGACCGGTCCATCCAAGGCCTGCTGCCGCAACAGCTGGCACAGCGGTTCCCACCACGAAGGGAAGCCCCTCTTTGACGATTGGGATACCGACGGCGCGATCCATTCACAAGCTCTTGGAGGCAGGCAAGCCGAGCCGGCCCCGTTCAGTTCTTCGCCTTGTCGACAAGCTTGCCCTTCTTGAGCCAGGGCATCATGGCCCGGAGCTTGCCGCCGACTGCTTCGATCGGATGGGCCTCGCCCTTTGCGAGCAAGGCATTGTAGACCGGACGATTGGCCTGGTTTTCCAGCACCCATTCCCGGGCGAACCGGCCGCTCTGAATCTCGTCCAGGACTTTCTTCATTTCCTTCTTGGTCTCTTCGGTGACGATCCGCGGGCCCCTCGTCACGTCGCCGTACTTGGCCGTGGTACTGATTGAGTACCGCATATTGGCGATGCCGCCTTCATAAATCAGATCTACGATCAGCTTCACTTCGTGCAGACATTCGAAATAGGCCATCTCCGGCGAATACCCGGCTTCCACCAGCGTCTCGTATCCAGCCTGGATGAGCGAGGTCAGCCCTCCGCACAGGACCGCCTGCTCGCCGAACAAGTCGGTCTCGGTTTCCTCCCGGAAATTCGTTTCGATGACGCCGGCCCTTCCGCCCCCGATGGCGCTGGCATAGGCCAAGCCCACCGCCTTCGTATTGCCGCTGGGATCCTGGTGAATCGCCAACAGGCAGGGCACGCCGCTGCCCTTCGTGTATTCGGAACGGACCAGGTGGCCTGGCCCCTTGGGCGCCACCATGAACACGTTGGCCCCGGCCGGCGGCACAATCTGGCCAAAATGGATATTGAAGCCGTGGCCGAAGGCCAGATACGCCCCGTCCTTGAGATGAGGAGCAATAGACTGGCGATAGATGGCGGCCTGCGCTTCGTCCGGCGCCAATATCATCACCACGTCCGCCGCTTTCACGGCATCGGCCACCGGCATGACCTTTAATCCACTCTGCTCCGCCTTCCGCCAGGAGCTGCCTTCGCGCAGTCCGACGACAACGGGAACGCCGCTCTCCTTGAGATTCAGCGCATGCGCATGGCCCTGACTACCATAGCCGATGATCGCGACCTTCCGGCCCTTGATCTGTTGCAGGTCGGCGTCTTTGTCATAATAAATGTTCATCGCTGACTCCCGGGTAAAAACAACCGGCGCCGGAGCGCCGACTGCATAAGATCCACATTCGCAGATGCGGAGTTATTCTTTAGCCACGCGCTTCGGCTGCATCGCCGCCGGGCGGACCGGCTCTCGCGCAATCGCCACGCGGCCGGCTCTAGCCAATTCCTTGATGCCCAGCGGCTGCAACAAATTGATGATCGCCTCGATTTTATTGGCGTCGCCCGTGATCTCGATCGTGTACGTCGTCGGCGTGGAATCGACTACGCTGGCCCGGAAGATGTCCGCGATCCGCCGCGCTTCCGCTCGAGCCTCCGGCTTGGTGTGGACCTTGATGAGCGCGGTCTCGCGCTCCACAAACTCGCTCTCGTTGAGATCCACGACCTTGATCACGTCGATCAGCTTGTTGAGCTGCTTGACGATCTGTTCGATGATCCGGTCGTCGCCTGTGGTCACGATCGTCATCATGGACATGGAGGGGTCCAGCGTGGGCGCCACCGAGAGGCTCTCGATGTTGAACCCGCGGCCACTGAACAGGCCAGCCACCCGCGACAGCACGCCGAACTTATTCTCGACAATGACCGAAATAATATGGCTCATGTCGTTGCGCCGGGCCGCCGCTTACGCGGTCAGCACCGTGTCCTTGTCTTCGCCCGCCACTTTCGTGCCGGTCGCCTGCTTCTTCTTCAGCTCCGGCGGATCGGTCAGGATCATCTCGTGGTTGCAGCCCCCGGCCGGAATCATCGGATAGCAATTCTCGTATTGATACACGGGTACATCGATCAGGACCGGCTTGTTCACAGCCATAGCTTCGCTGATCACGTCGTCCACCTCGGACACCTTGCTCGCGCGCAACCCCACGGCCCCGTAGGCTTCCGCCAGCTTGAACAACACGGGTGACGAGACCATAAAACTGGAGTCAGAGCGGCCCGCTTAG
>JBJTAZ010000044.1:0-9307 GCA_046091085.1 Nitrospiraceae bacterium | reverse complement strand
CATCTACGAGACCCTGCAAGCGGAAGGGATCGGCGTGGTGGCATCCGTCAGCTGGCTTCGCGGTAGCCGCAGTCTTCGTTGCGGCATTGCACCGTCACGCCGGCCTGTTTACTGGTTTTCTCGACCAGGAAGGGGGCTTGGCAGTTCGGGCATGGCTTGTTGATGGGACGGTCCCAGATCGCAAATTCGCATTTGGGATAGTTGGCGCAGGCATAGAAGGTGCGGCCCTTCTTGCTCCGCTTCTGGGCCAGATCGCCACCGTCCTGGGGGCATTTGACGCCGAGCGGAATGGGCTTGGTCGTTTTGCAGGCGGGATAGGCTGAACAGGCCATGAACCGGCCGAATCGGCCGGACTTGATGACCATCGGGGCCTCGCACTTTGGGCATTTTTCGTCCGTCGTCATGTCCTGCTTGGCCACGATCTTGATCGTGCCGTCCGGAAGCTTTTCGAAGTTTTGGGTGTTCCGGCAGGGCGGGTCTTCCTTATAGGCGGGACAGGCTAGGAACTTGCCGTTGCGGCCCCATTTGATTTCCATCATCCGGCCGCACTTCTCGCAGGGAATGTCCGTGGGCGGTTCCACCGTGTCCTTGGGGCCGGGAATATCCTTGGCCTTGGCCATGTCCTTGCTGAACGGGCCGTAGAAGTCGCACACCGCCTTGACCCAGGGCTTTTCCCCCTCCTCGACTTCGTCCAACTCCTTTTCCATCAACGAGGTGAAGTCCGTGTTCAGAATGTCGGGGAAGCCCTTCACGAGGAAGCCGTTCACCGTCCGCCCCGTTTCCGTCGGCGCCAGTCGCCCTTCCAGCTTGTCGACGTATTTGCGTTCCTGAATCGTCGAAATGATGCTGGCGTAGGTGGAAGGCCGCCCGATGCCCCGCTCTTCCAACTCGCGGATCAACAGGGCTTCGTTGTAGCGCGGCGGCGGCTGCGTGAAATGCTGCTTCGGCAGCACCCCTGGAGCCGCCTGCCCTTCCTGGGCGATCAAGCGCAGTGCCTCCCCTTCTTGCAACACCGGCAAGCGCCGATCCGATTCTTCCTCGCGTTCCTGGTCGGCGGTGCGGCTCTGGGGCACGATCTCGGCATCCACCCCTTCCTGATACACTGCCTGGTGTCCAGGGAATTTGACGACCATGCCGTTGGCTCGGAACAGGTACCGGGCCTTCGTGCCCTGGGGGGCGCAATCCACCCGCGTCACCTCCAGCACCGCCGGCACCATCTGCGAGGCGACGAACCGGTTCCAGATCAGCTTGTACAGCATGTACTGGTCCCGTTCCAGGAACTGCTTGATGGACTCGGGATCGCGATGCGCCGACGTGGGGCGGATCGCTTCGTGCGCCTCCTGCGCGGCCTTCTGGGTCTTGTACACGTTCGGGGTGGCCGGCACATACTCGTCGCCGAACCGCTCACGGATGATCTGCCTGGCCTCTTCGGCCGCTTCGGCGGAAATGCGCGGCGAGTCGGTACGCATGTAGGTGATGAGGCCGACCGGCCCTTCTTTCCCGATTTCAAGGCCTTCATACAGCTGTTGGGCCAGGGCCATCGTCTTCTTGGGGGTGAACCGGAGCTTGCGCGCGGCCTCCTGCTGGAGTCGGCTCGTGATGAACGGCGCCACCGGGTGGCGGCGCTTCTCCTTTCGCTCGATCGCCTGAACGGCGAAGGGCTGTCCCTGCACCGCCGCCACGATGCGCTCGGCCTAGGCGGCAGAAGAGATGATCGACTCCTGCCCGTCCACGCTATGCAGCTTGGCCTCGAACGGAGGCGGGTTGGCCCCGGCCAGCGTGACCGTGATGGACCAATATTCCTCCGTGCGAAACGCCTCCCGCTCCGCCTCCCGCTCGCAGATCAATTTCACGGCCACCGACTGGACGCGCCCCATGCTCAAGCCGCGCCGCACCTTGGTCCAGAGCAGTTGGCTGCCTTGATAGCCGACGATCCGGTCGAGGACACGGCGGGCCTGCTGCGCATTCACCAAATTCAGGTCGATCTGACCAGGCGATTGCAGCGCGCGCTTGATCGCCGACTCCGTGATTTCGTTGAAGAGCACTCGGAACACCTGGGGGCCTTTGCCCTTGGACTTTCCCTCAATCTCCTCCGCAATGTGCCAGGCAATGGCTTCGCCTTCGCGGTCCGGGTCCGGCGCCAGAAAGACCTTGTCCGATTCCAGCGCTTTCTTCTTGATCTCAGCCAAGACCTTGGCCTTGCCCTTGATCGTGACGTACTGTGGCTCAAAATTGTGCTCGAGGTCCACCCCCAGCTTGCTGGTGGGCAGGTCTTTGACGTGACCGATCGAGGCCATCACGGTATAGCCACGTCCCAAATACTTCGTGATGGTCCTGGCTTTGGCCGGCGACTCGACGATGATCAGTGATTTGGCCATATCTGTTCGCGTTTCGGTTTCACGCCCCGTTGGCTCTGTCCCTGGGCAGGGGCCGTGATATACCCGTTCCTGGACTGGTTTGCAAGCCTTCTGATTATACCCTGATGTAGGACTGTCCGGGTAATTGCCGCACCGACCCCTTCAATTCCATGGCCAGCAGCAGGCTGGTCACGTCGGCGGCCGGCAACGCCGCCCTGGCGATCACCTCATCGAGATGGGTGGGGTCCGCGGACAGCGCCGCATAGACCGTGGCCTCATGCCCGTCCAGCGGCAGCTCTCCACGCAATGTCTGTGGAGCCGGGATACGGGCTAGAATGCGCTCCCGATCCTGAGGCTCCAATTGGGGGAGCAACTCCTCGATGACGTCCACAGCCCCTTCGATGAGCTTGGCCCCCTGCTTGATGAGGCCATTGGGGCCACGGCTATTGTCGGCTTTGATGGAACCGGGCACCGCAAACACGTCGCGCCCCTGCTCCCCGGCCAACCGCGCCGTGATCAAGGACCCGCTCTTGGTCGTTGCCTCCGTCACGACCACGCCGAGACACATCCCGCTGATGATACGATTGCGCCTCGGGAAATGGTAGCTGTGGGGAAACGACCCCAGGGGCAGCTCGGACAAGACGGCCCCATCGGCTTCGACGCGCTCCCGCAGCGACGCGTGCTCGGGCGGATACGTCCGGTCAATCCCGCAGCCCAACACCGCCACCGTCCGGCCCTCGGCCGCCAAGGCCCCTCGGTGCGCCGCAGCATCCACCCCTCGCGCCAGCCCGCTCACAACCGTCAATCCGGCTGCAGCCAGATCGCGGCTCAACTCCTCCGTGACCGCCTTCCCGACCGCCGTGGCATGGCGCGACCCCACGACAGCCACCGCACAGTGGTCGCGCGGCTCCAGCCTGCCGGTGACGTACAGCAGCGGCGGCGGGTCAGGAATCATGCGGAGCCTGGCCGGATACTCGGATGCCAGACAGGTGACTACATGGCACCCCAGCCGCTCGATCGCCTTGACCTCCCGATCGATCGCCTTCCGGCTCTCAAGGTCGGGACCTCGAACGATCGCTTCAGCCACGGACCGGCGCAGACCGCCCGATTCCATCAACGCCTCGACGGACGCCCGGCACACTGCCTCCGCCGATCCCATGGCCTGCGCAAGCCGGCACAGGCCCGCATCGCCAAGCCCTTGGACCGAACGCAACACCAGCCAGGAGCGGAGATCGGCCGGAATCGACATGATGGCCTCCGCAAACGCTCTCAGAGTACCGCGATATCATACTGCTCGAGATGCAGCCCCGGATCCTGTTTGACGATGAGCTTGCCGTTGACCGACCGTTCCAGATCCTCGAGCCCCTGCCGTTCCTCGTCGAACAACAGATCGACGACCGCCGGGTGGGCGCCGATGACGATCGTCTGCGGCTCCGCCGCTGAGCCGATGCGCCGGACCTCGCGGAACAGCTCGTACGCCACCGACGTGGGAGACTTGGTATAGCCGCGCCCTTCGCAATAGTGGCAGGGCTCGGACATCGCCCGCAGCAGGTCTTCCCGGACCCGCTCGCGGGAAATCTCGATCAGCCCCAGATCGGAGATCCGGGAAATCCTGGTGCGGGCCTTGTCGCTCCCCATGGCCTCGACCAGCGCCTGATAGACCTTGTCGCGATTCTTCTCCCGCTCCATATCGATGAAGTCGATGATGATGATCCCCCCGATGCCGCGCAGCTTGATCTGATAGGCGATCTCCTTGGCGGCCTCCAGGTTGTTCTTGAGGATCGTTTCCTCTTGGTCGCGCTTGCCGACGAAGCGGCCCGTATTGACGTCGACGACCGTCATCGCCTCCGTGTGATCCACGACGATGTGGCCCCCCGACTTCAGCCAGACCTTGCGGTTCATGGCCCGCGCGATCTCCATCTCGATGCCCAGATAGTCGAAGAGGCCTTCATCCTTGTCGTAATAGTGGATGCGGGAGGTCTGCTCCGGCATGAATCGATGCACGAAGTGCTTCACCGCCTCGTACTCTGACCGAGAGTCGATCAGCAACCGATCCACCTTCCGGGTGAACAGATCCCGGACGATCCGGAACGTCAAGGTCAAGTCCGTGTGGAGCGCGCAAGGTGCCGACAGCTGCTCGCGCTTCTTCAGGACGTCCTGCCAGAGCACGTTCAGAAATTCCACGTCCGACCGCAGCTCTTCCTCCTTGACCCCTTCGCTCACCGTCCGCACGATATAGCCGCTGCCTGGGTGACGCACGCGCTTCATGATCTCTTTCAGCCGCGCCCGCTCCTCGTCCTTCGGAATGCGCCGCGACACGCCGATGTGCTCCACGCCGGGCATGAAGACGAGGTACCGGCCCGGCAAGGAGACATAGGTCGTCACGCGCGGGCCCTTGGTGCCGATCGGGCCCTTGGAAATCTGGACCATGAGCTCCTGTCCTTCGCTCAGCAGCTGCTCGATCGGTTTGGAGCTCTGGCGGCGCGGGCGAGGCATCTCGGGTCCCTTGTCGTCTTCCTCGTTGTCCACCAGCGTATCGCCGGGCTCCGCCTCACCCGATAGATCCGATACGTGCATGAACGCCGCCTTGTCCATGCCGATGTCGATGAAGGCGGCTTGCATGCCCGGCAAGACTTTGACCACCTTGCCCTTGTAGATGTTGCCGACAAAATCCTTGTGCTTGGCCCGGTCGACGTACAGCTCCGTCACGACGCGATTGTCGAGAACGGCCGCCCGCGTCTCCTCCCGAGTCACACTGATTGCGATTTCCAATGCCATAATGTCTCCTTCACATTCGTCGGCGCGCAGCCGGGCTCTCAGCCTCGTCGCGCGCGAGTGATTCGCCGTTCGCCAGGCCTTGGCCACAAGGGCTGGCGACCATGTCCATCGGCGCCGTCAATAAAACAGCGTCAGGCGCCGTCGCTTGATATTCAACAATAATCCCAGGGCAGCCATCGTCGTCACGACCGCGCTGCCGCCGTAACTCATCAGGGGCAAGGGAATCCCGACGATCGGCAACAGGCCGGCGGTCATCCCGATATTCACCATCAGGCAGAACCCGAGCATCCCGATGATGCCGGCCGCCAACAACGCCCCCAGCACATCCTTCGCCTTCAAGGCGATTTCCAAAGCCAACATCAGAAGCCCGAGGAAGAGCGCCAACACGAGCAGCGTACCCAGAAACCCCCACTCCTCCGCGAACACCGCAAAGACAAAGTCCGTGTGCCCTTCCGGCAGAAACTTGAGCTGGCTCTGCGTGCCGCCGTGCAGCCCCTTGCCCAACAGTTCGCCGGAGCCGATCGCAATCTTCGACTGCAACGCATGATAGCCCTTGCCGCCGGTGTCATAGGCCGGATCCACGAACGTCATGATCCGCTCGCGCTGGTAATCGTGCAGGGCGCCCCACAGCAACTCCCAGGCGAAGGGAAACAGCATCACCGCAAACAACAGCAGGATGCCCATGGCCTTGGAGCGCATCCCCACCACCAGCAACAGGGAGGCATAGATCGCCAGGAAGCTTAGCCCGCTCCCCAGGTCCGGCTGCTTCAGGATGAGCAGCAGGCCCGGCATCATCAAGAGTCCCGGCAAGACCACGCGCTGGATCCAACCCTGCCTCGGAGCATGGGCATAGTACGTGGCCAGCACTAGGATCAGCACCAGCTTCGCAAACTCGGACGGTTGAAATGCGAAGGGGCCGATGGGAATCCACCGCTGCGCCCCACGACTCGTCTTGCCGGCGACCAACACCACGATGAGCAACAGCAGGATGGCGCCGTAGAGGACATAGGACCACCGGGCGATCTTGTGGTAATCCACCACCAGCATGGCCAAAAAGGCGGCGCACCCGACGAGAATCCAGAGCACTTGCTTGATGTAGAGCGGCAGTCCGCTTCCTGCTTGGGCATAGGTGACGCTGTAGATGGAGAGCACGCCCAGCAAGAGAATGGCGGCCGTGACCGCCAAGAATTGCCAGTCGAAACTGTCCAGCTCGCGGCTGTCCATCACGCGGTCGATCATGGAGTCCCCCGCATGGCCAGTTCCAGCCCCTCGGGCCTGCCGGCGCCGTCCCCTTCGGTAAGCTGGGGCCCCGCCGGCTCGTTCCGCACGAACGCTTCGATGATTTGCTTGGCCAATGGCGCCGCAGCCGACCCGCCGTGCCCCATATGCTCCACGAGCACCGCCACGGCAATGCGCGGCGCGTCGGTCGGCGCATAGGACACGAACCAGGCATGATCCCGAAACCTCTTCGGAATGTCCTGCATGGGCCCGGTCCGGAGCGCCGCCGTCTGGGCCGTGCCCGTCTTGCCCGCAATGCTGACCAGCGATGACCGCGCACGTGTCGCCGTCCCCCTGGTCACCACACCGGCCAAGGCCTCCTTGATCAAGGCCAGGGTGTCCTGCGCCACCGTCAGATGCCCATGAGGAACCGTCGGCACCTCGTGCAGCAGGCCGCTTGCTCGCTCCCTGACCGCCCGCACGACCCGGGGGCGGAAGGACGTCCCGTCGTTCGCCACCGTGGCCATCAGATGCGCCATTTGCATCGGCGTCACCGTTACATAACCCTGTCCGATCGAGGCCGAAATCGTCTCGCCGGGCAGCCAGGGCTGGCCCTTGGCTTTCTCCTTCCAGGCGGTCGAGGGCACGATGCCCGTTCGTTCGGACGGCAATTCGACTCCAGTGTCCTGTCCCAAGCCGAACTGATCCGCGAAGGCGGCGATCGTGTCGATGCCCATCCGCTGCCCCACCGTGTAAAAGAACACGTCGCAGGACTCTACCAGGGCCTGGCTGACGTCCATGAATCCATGACCGCCCGCCTTCCAATCCTTGTAGACCCGCCGGCCGAAAGGGAACCCGCCCACGCACCGAATCTTCGTGGCCGGCGTGACGGTATGCGATTCCAAGGCCGCCGCCGCCATCACGATCTTGAAGGTGGACCCGGGCGGATACTGGCCCTGGGTCGCGCGGTTCGTCAGCGGGCGGGCCTCGTTCTGAACGATCGCATCCCATTGTTTCGCGGTCAACTCGCGCGAGAGCACGTTCGGGTCGAAGGCCGGCCGGCTCGCCGACGCAAGCACCGCCCCACTGGTGGGATCCAAGGCCACGATGGCTCCGGATTCGTCCCCCAACAACTCCTCGGCCAGCCGTTGAATGCGAATGTCGATGCTCAAGTACAGATCGTCTCCAGCCACGGGTTTCTCCACCGATACGGTCTGCTTTTCATGGCCCAGGGCATCGACTTCGATCACCTTCTGGCCCGCCTGCCCGCGGAGAAACCGGTCATAGGCCTTCTCCACGCCATATTGTCCCACGATGCTGCCTTGATGCAGGTCCTGCGATTCGGTTTTCTCGAGCTGCTCCGCCGACACTTGCGCGACGTAGCCGAGCACGTGGGCCATGGTCGAGCCATTCGGGTAGTTGCGCTGGGAGTCGGCCTGAATCATCACCCCCGGCAGATCCAGCCGGTGGGACTCGATCAACGCCGCCTCCCGCAACGACAGTCCGTCTTTGATCTTCCGGGGCAAGAGCTTGCTGCCCCGTTCGGCCAGCTTTTTCCTCACGGCCGCTTCGTCCAACCCGATCAGACTTACGAGACCATCGACTAACGCCTTCCGGTCCTTGACGTCTTCCAGCGTCACATAGAGGCCGAAGCTCGGCACATTGTTGGCCAGCAGGACGCCCTGCCGGTCGTAGATCAGCCCGCGCGCCGGCTCCAAAATCACCGTGCGCGTCCGGTTATTTTCCGACAAGTCCCGATAGTAGGCTCCGTCGCGCACTTGCAGGTCCCACAGACGCAGCGCCAACAGCCCGACGATCGCCAGCAGCGCGATCTTCAAGATCGTCAGGCGCCGCTGAATTTCGCGCAGCTCTTCCTGTTGCGTGCCGAATTGCGACATCAGCCTTCTCGCTCTGCCGAAACGTTATAGGCGGCTTGCGCCGCCTGGACGTGCCAGTCCAAGTTCAGCCTACCAGCCCGAACGGTCTCCGCTCCATCTCTCGATCCATCAACGGACGCCTCGGCAGCACCCAGTACAAAGCCGCGCCGAACGCGATGTTCAGCAGGGTTTCCGGAAGCAGGATGGACGGCACCGCCAGCAAGCGATCGCCGAGGTCCGCCCCCCCACGGATCGCAAACAGACAGGCCAGCCCCGCACAGGCGGACAAGCTCGCCATCGTCGCCACGAACATGGCCAGCGTGGCGTTCGTCACTTGCCGGCCAGCCAAGCCGGCCAGTAGCCCGACTGCCCCTTTGATACCGGCATTGCCCCAGAGCGCGCCGGCCGAAAAGAGGTCTTGCGTGAATCCCAACATGAGGCCCATCAGCACCCCTTCAACGGGACCGGCAACAAACCCGATCAGACCGGCGGCCACCAAGCACAGGTCCGGACGTACATCGCCGAAACCGACATAGTGGAGCAGGCTCGTCTGCAGGGGAACCAACCCCAGCACCAAGCCCGCATAGAGCGCCGGCTTCATGGACGAGCCTCCTTGGACACGGGACCCGGTTGCGCCGCGGCTGCCCCGGAAGCCTCGTCCATCGGCAGCAAATCCATGATCACCAAGACCTCCTCCAACTTGCGCAAATCCACGTCCGGGACGATCTCGGCCGACTGAAACAGCTCGCCCTCGCTCTTGTCGACCTTGGTGATCGTGCCCAGCGGGATTCCTCTGGGAAATCCTCCGGCGAGCCCAGACGTCACGACAACGTCCCCTCCTTGGAGCGTCGCCAGCAGCGGAATGTATTTCATCCTGGCCCGGCCGTCGGCGGTGCCTTCCACAATCCCTTCGTCCCTCGTGCGCTGGATCAAGCCGGTGACCGCGTTGTTCGGATCGGAGATCAGCAGAACCATAGCGGTGTAGGGCGTCACCTTGACCACACGGCCAACCGCTCCGTCCGTCGCCATCACGCCCATTTCAATCTTGACGCCATCCCGCGCACCCTTGTCCAGCAC
>JBJTAZ010000043.1:0-6641 GCA_046091085.1 Nitrospiraceae bacterium | reverse complement strand
CGTGGCTCGCCGATCTGGCGCACCACGCAGCCGCCAGCCGGCCCTGCGACCCGCTCCCCCACCAGCTGCGGGACGCCATTCCCCTGCATAGCATTTTCATCGAACCGGGCCGGCCGAAAGAACACGTCGTCGGATGGGAGGGCGACCGGTTCGTCGAGCTGACGCAGCCCCTGGCCAACCAGGATCTCCAGCGCTACTTACAGCGGCTCTCGTCCATTGACGTGACGCTGCCCGAGGGCTATCGGACCGAGATCAACCTTGCCGCCGTGGCCTGGATGAAAGAGGTCGCGCGGGTCTTGGGGCGCGGCCTGGTCCTCACCATCGACTACGGCCACACGGCCCAGGACCTCTATGGGGCGGACCGGCGCAAGGGCACGCTGCTCTGCTACTTCCATCAAATGGCCTCGGACGATCCCTATCGGCGCGTCGGCCTGCAGGACATGACGGCCCACGTGGATTTTACGAGCCTGGCCACCGCCGGGGAAGAAGCGGGACTCGCGACCACCGGCTTCACGAACCAGATGAGCTTTCTCATGGGCCTGGGCGTGGAGCAGATGTTGGAGGCGCTGGAGCCCGGCTCGCGGGACTTCCAGGCGATCGTGCATCTGCTCCGCCCCGAAGGGATGGGCCGGACGTTCAAGATTCTGGCGCAGCACAAGGGCGTAACGCTTCCCGAGCTGGACGGGTTGCGGTTTAAGCCGTTCTTCGGCTCGGCATTGCGCATGCCCGCCTTCGCCGGATAAGGTCGAGACGCACCGCAAGGAGCATCGATGGGTGGGCAAGAGGTTCCGCTGAATTATCTGCCGATCCTTATCTTCATCGGGGTCGCCCTGGCCTTCGGGATCGTCTCGCTGATGGCCGGCTGGGTCGTGCGCCCCAGCAAGCCCTACAGGGCCAACCTGTCGCCTTACGAGAGCGGCAGCCCCCTGTTCTCGGATGCGCGGGTCCAGTTCCCGATGCGATACTACGTGATCGCGATGCTGTTCGTGATTTTCGACATCGAGATCGTGTTCCTGTTTCCCTGGGCCGTGTCGTTCCGCAAACTAGGGCTGGTGGGCCTGGTGGAGATGGTGCTGTTCATCGCCATCTTGGTCGTCGGATTCTGGTACGCCTGGAAGAAGGGGGCGCTGGAATGGGACTGACGGGGGAATTGACGATCGCAACATTGACATATTGACGAGTAAGCAATCCTTCAATGACACACTGAATCAATGATTCAGTGAACCAATTGGGTTAACCATGGGCATGTTCGATAGACAGTTGGAAGCGAACGTCATCACCACCAACCTGGATGCCGTCGTGAGCTGGGCGCGCAAGTCGGCGCTCTGGCCCATGACCTTCGGGCTGGCTTGCTGCGCGATTGCAATGATCGCCTCCGTGTCCTCGCGCTACGACCTGGACCGGTTCGGGGCCGGCGTGTTCCGGGCCTCGCCGCGTCAGGCCGACCTCATGATCGTGGCCGGGACGGTGACCCGCAAGATGGCCGAGGTGATCCGGCGCATCTACGATCAGATGCCGGAGCCCCGCTACGTCATCTCGATGGGCTCCTGCGCCACGTCGGGCAACCATTACAACAGCTACAGCGTCGTGCAGGGCGTGGACCAGATCGTCCCCGTGGACGTCTACATCCCCGGCTGCCCGCCGAGGCCCGAAGCGTTGCTGGACGGGTTGCTCAAGTTGCAGGAAAAGATTCAACGGGAAAAGGTGTTCGTGAAATAGCCGTGAGGCGTGCGGGGCAAGTTTCTTGGTCGCCTTACGCCTCACGCCTTACGAATGAAAACTATGCACCCTCTGCTCGACAGATTGAAGACGCAGTTCCCTGAGGCGGTCCTGGCCGTCCATGAGGACAAGCAGCGGGGAGACCTCTCCGTCCGCGTGGCCGTGCCGCGCCTGCTGGATGTCGCCCGGTTCCTGCACGACGATCCTGCGGCGGCCTTCGACCATATCACCGACATCTGCTCGGCCGATTATCCGGACGATCAGGAGCGGTTCGAGGTCATCTACCATTTTCTGTCGCTACCGCATGGGCTCCGCATTCGCATGAAGGCCCGCGTCACCGAGGAACACCCGGTGGTGCCGTCGGTCACGAGCGTCTGGAAAGGCGCGAACTTCATGGAACGGGAGGTCTATGACCTCATGGGCATTATATTCAGCGGCCATCCGGACTTGCGCCGCATCCTGATGCCGGAGGACTATGACGAGGGGCACCCGCTGCGCAAGGATTTCCCGGCCGAGGGCCGTGGCTGGCGCAGCCGGTTCGATTTCCTGCCCAGGATGGACGAAGCGCCGCAAGCGGAGACCGGCAAGGACGTCCCGGAAGCGGAGAAACGCGTCTTCCGGACCGAAGCTCATCAATCCCCTTCCTCATCCCGCCGGACCGAAGAATTGCTGCTGAACATGGGCCCCCAGCATCCGGCCACCCACGGCGTACTGCGGGTGGTGTTGGAACTGGACGGGGAACGCATCAGCAAAGCCACGGCCGACCTGGGCTATCTGCATCGGGGCGTGGAAAAACTGGCCGAAGGGCTGGCCTACATGCAGATCATCCCCCACACGGACCGGCTGGACTACGTCTGCTCGATGACCAACAACTACGCCTACGTGCGGACCGTGGAAAAGCTGCTGGGGCTCACGATCCCCGAACGGGCCGAATACATCCGCACCATCGTGGCCGAGATGCAGCGTATCATCGGGCACCTCTTCTGGCTCGGCACGCAGGCCCTGGACATCGGCGCCATGACGGTCTTCTTCTGGACCTTCCGCGAGCGGGAAGTGTTGCTGGACCTGTTCGAGAAGCTCTGCGGCGCCAGGCTGACGCTCAACTATTTCCGTATCGGCGGGGTGGACAGCGACTTCACGCCCGACCTCGTGGAGCGGCTACGGGCCTTCCTCAAGGACTTCCCCGCACACATCGAGGAGTACGAGACCCTGCTTCAGACGAACCGGATCTGGGTGGCCCGCACGAAGGACGTGGCGGTGATCTCCGCCGAGGATGCGATCAACTTCGGGTTGACCGGGCCAGTCTTGCGCGCTTCCGGCGTAGCCTACGACATCCGCAAGTTGGAGCCCTACGGGGCTTACGACAAAGTCGAGTGGGAAGTGCCGATCGGCAAGAACGGCGACACCTACGACCGGTACTGGGTGCGGATGGAAGAGCTGCGCCAGAGCTCCCGCATCATCGCCCAATGTCTGGACCAGCTGCCGGAAGGGCCGATCGTGGCCGACGCGCCCAAGATCATCCCCCCGCCCAAAGCCCACGTGATGCGGGACATGGAAAGCCTGATCCATCATTTCATCATCTTCACCCAGGGCTTCAAGCCGCCCAAGGGGGAGACCTACTGCGCGACCGAGGCGCCGAAGGGGGAGCTGGGCTTCTTTATCATCAGCGACGGGAGCCCCAGACCCTATCGGATGAAAATTCGCGCCCCGTCCTTCGTGCACATGGGCGCCTTCGACCACATGGCGCGCGGCTATTTGATTTCGGACATCATCACGATCTTCGGGACCTACGACATCGTGATGGGGGAATGTGATAGGTGAGCATCCAGTCACGATGCCCCCTGTGCTCGCAGAGCGCGCAATGAAAACGTGCTCGCTCGATGCGCGCAGTTAGGGGGACCGTGACTGGATGCTCAGGGAGAGGGAAGGGGTGTTAAAGGAAAAATACAAAGACGAGATCGAGGAGATACTCAGCCGCTATCCGGTGAAGCGGAGCGCGCTGCTGCCCATGCTCTACCTGGCGCAGCGGGAAGCCGGCTATGTCAGCGAGGAGGCGATGAAGGAGATCGCCGGGATTCTCAATCTCACGCCCCCACAGGTCTACGAGACCGTCACCTTCTACACGATGCTGAACCTGAAGCCGGTGGGGAAGTTCCACCTCCAGGTCTGCAAATCGCTCATGTGCGCGCTGGTGGGCTCCGACACCCTGATCGGCTGGCTGGAAACGAAACTGGGGATCAAAGCCGGCGAAACGACCAAGGACGGCCTCTTCACACTGAGCAAGGTGGAATGTCTGGGCGCCTGCGGAACCGGCCCGATGATGCAGATCAACGACGACTATTACGAGCGGTTGACCGAACAGAAAGTGGATCGGATTCTGCACGACTTGAAAACGACCGGCAGCAGCGACCTGAAGACCGGCCCCTTCATGTGGCCGGAACCGGTCAAGAAGTAACCGCCATGCCGAAGCACGAATTGGTGTTGCTGAAAAACATGAGCGAGCCTGGCTACACCGGCTCGCTCCAGGATTACGAGAAGGCTGGCGGGTACCAGGCCTTGAAGAAAGTCTTGGGCAGGGTCGCACCGGCGGATGTCACGGCCATGGTCATCAAATCCGGTTTGCGCGGCCGCGGTGGCGCCGGATTCCCCACCGGTGTGAAGTGGAACTTTCTGCCGAAGGACTACAAAGGCCCCAAATACCTCTGCTGCAACGCCGATGAGAGCGAGCCGGGTACGTTCAAGGACCGGCAGCTGATGGAACGCGACCCGCACCAGGTCCTGGAAGGGATCGCCATCGCCTGCTACGCCATCGGCGCGGAGACCGCCTACATCTATATCCGCGGCGAGTTTGTGCTCGGTTCAAAGATTCTCGACAAGGCGATTGTGGAGGCGCGGCACGCCGGCTATCTCGGGACGAACGTGCTGGGCTCCGGTGCGAATATGCAGATTCACGTCCATCGCGGCGCCGGCGCCTACATCTGCGGCGAAGAAACGGCCTTGCTGGAATCGTTGGAGGGCAAGCGCGGCTTGCCCCGCGTGAAGCCCCCCTTCCCGGCCACGAGCGGGCTCTACGGCAAACCGACCGTGATCAACAACGTGGAGACCCTGGCGAACCTCCCGCACATCGTCAGCCGGGGCCCCGAATGGTTCGCCTCCATCGGTTCGCCGCCCAAAAGCGCCGGCACCCGCATCTTCTGCGTCAGCGGACACGTGAAGCGCCCCGGCAACTATGAAGTCCCCATGGGTGTGACCTGCCGGGAGTTGATCTTCGAACACGCCGGCGGCATGCGCTCTGACACACCGCTCAAGGCCTTTATTCCCGGCGGTGCCTCGGCCCCCTTCCTCACACCAAAGCATCTGGACGTGAAATTGGACTTCGAGTCCGTCGCAGCGGCCGGCTCCATGCTCGGCTCCGGCGGGGTCACGGTGATGGAAGAGGGCACAGACATGGTCTGGGCCGCGCTGCGGCTCATGGAGTTCTTCCATCACGAGTCTTGCGGCAAGTGCAGCCCCTGCCGCGAAGGCAGCTCCTGGCTGGTCCAGACCCTGCGCCGCATCCTGGCCAAGCGGGGCCGGATGGAAGACCTTGAAACCCTCGTGCAGTTGTGCAACAACATCGCAGGCCGCACGGTCTGCGCCTTCGGGGACGCGGAAGTGGCGCCGATCCTGAGCACTTTGCAATACTGGCGGCCCGAATACGAAGCCTTGATCCGCGCGGCGGAGACCCAGCGCGAGAAAGAACTCCCGATGGCGGGAGTGAGACACTAACGGAGCGCTGATTGCTGATGGCTCCTGCGACTGCGGCAGAGACAGTCAAGCTGACGATCGACGGGCAGAGCCTCACCGTGCCAAAGGGCACGCTCGTCATCGAGGCGGCGCGCCCGGTCGGCGTGATGGTGCCGCACTTCTGCTACCACCCGAAGCTCAAGCCGGACGCCAACTGCCGCATGTGCCTGGTGGAGATCGAAAAGATTCCCAAGCTCCAGACCGCCTGCAGCACGCCGGTGGCCGAGGGCATGGTCGTGCGCACCGCCACCACGGTGGTCAATGAGGCCCACAAGTCGGTGCTGGAGTTCATCCTGGCCAACCACCCGCTGGACTGCCCCGTCTGCGACCAGGGCGGCCGCTGCGATTTGCAGGACTTCTCCCACGAATACACGCCCACGACCAGCCGATTCGTCGAGGTCAAGCGGGTGTTCCAGAAGGAATACTTCAGCCCGCTGATCGAAAAGCAGATGAACCGCTGCGTCCAGTGCCTGCGCTGCGTGCGCTACTGCGACGAGGTCCTGGACGTGAAGGCGCTGGCGCCGGTCGGCCGCGGGACGATGACCGAGATCAAGCATTTCGGCGCCCACGAGCTGGACTGCGAGTTCTGCGGCGGGTGCATCCAAATCTGCCCGGTCGGCGCCATCACCAGCCGCCTCTCCATGTACGAGTTCCGCCCCTGGATGCTGAAGCGCGCGGACACGGTCTGCACCTACTGCGGGGACGGCTGCCAGATCACGCTCCAGACGAAAGACAACGACCTGATCGAAGTCATGTCTGCGCAGGGAGCCGGTCGGAACAACGGCGACCTCTGCGCGAAGGGCTATTTCGGCTACCACGCCACGACCAATCCGGAGCGGCTGACCCAACCGCTCGTCCGGCGCGAAGGCCGACTGGTGCCCGCCACCTGGGACGAGGCGCTGGAATATGTGGCCGAGACCTTCGTCCAGCTCAAGCTCAAGCACGGAGCCCAAGCCTTTGCCGGCATCATCACCGCCCGTTGCGCGAACGAAGACCTCTATCTGTTCCAGAAGTTCATGCGGCTGGCCATCGGCACGAACAAGCTCGACAGCAGCGCCCGCTATGGTCAGGTCAATGCCGTGCGCGCCCTGTGCCGCGTCCAGGGAACCCACCGCTGGCCCGTCACGTTCGAGGAC
>JBJTAZ010000042.1:0-16440 GCA_046091085.1 Nitrospiraceae bacterium | reverse complement strand
CGCATGAACAGCAACACGCTTCGAAACAAAATCAACCAGTACCGAAAATCCGTCAAGCGAGAACGCGCCAGCAAGTCGTAAGGGCTGACCTTCTGAAGTACGACCAGCGGTTGATCAGCCATGAGAAGTCCGGGCTTCCCCCTCCCGCAGCCTCTATCCGTGCGAAATTCTTGACAGTAGCGGTTGCGCTATATTAGCATGGCTCCGCAAGTCGGGCGCGTAGCTCAGGGGGAGAGCGCTACCTTGACACGGTAGAGGTCGACGGTTCAAGACCGTCCGCGCCTACCATTTCGCTGGAAGAAGGGCATCAGATCGCCGGGGCAAGAACCCCTTTCGATTGCGGGAGACGGAGTCAGATGCGAGGTCGCAGGCAACAGAGAACCCCAGGCGCCGTGACGTCCATGCGTTAAGGGTTGCTCCAAGCCAGTCCGACCGCAGATGATTTCGGGACGCTTCCCGCAGGAACGAAGGGGTTCCGGGAGACGGGTCCCGCGGCGACCGTGATGCCTTTTCTTATTTTGAAGGTATGCCCATCGAGACCCAACAGATTCAGGTCACATTCGCGGACGGAACCACCCGCCAAGTGCCAGTTGGCTGTACCGTCGGCGAAGCCTTGAGCGGAGCCAACGGCCGCCTCGGTTCGGATATCCTAGCCGCAAAAGTCAACGGCGCGCCGATGGACCTGACTACGACCTTGACCGAACAGGCCACCGTCGAACCGATCACCTTCGCCTCCCCGGAAGGCAAAGAGGTCTATCGGCATAGCAGCACCCACATCATGGCCCAGGCCGTGAAAGAAGTCTTCCCCTCGGCCCAGGTCACCATCGGCCCGGCCATCGAGGAAGGGTTTTTTTACGACTTTGCCTTCGAACGGCCCTTCACGCCGGAGGACCTGGCCAAGATCGAAGCCAGAGCCTTGGAACTGATCAAGGCCAACCGCTCCTTCAAGCGGCTGGAAATGCGCCGATGGGACGCCATCAATTTTTTCAAGCAGCGCGGAGAGCTCTACAAGGCGGAAATCTTGGAAGGCATTGAAGACGAGACCGTGTCCCTCTACGATCAAGGGGACTTCATCGATCTGTGCCGAGGTCCGCACTTGCCGTCCACCGGCCGAGTCGGAGCCTTCAAACTACTCTCCAGCGCCGGCGCCTACTGGCGGGGGGACGAGCGCAAACCGATGCTGCAGCGGATCTACGGCACCTCCTTCCCGACACAAGCGGAGCTGGACGCGCACCTCGCCAAGCTTGAAGAGATCAAGCGACGGGATCACCGCAAACTCGGCAAAGAGCTCGACCTGATTTCGCTGCAAGACGAAATCGGGCCTGGCCTGGTGCTCTGGCATCCCAAGGGCGCCTTGGTCCGCCTGCTGATCGAGAATTTCTGGCGGGAGCAGCACATCAAGCAGGGCTATGAGCTGGTCTATTCGCCCCACGTCGCGCGGTTGGATCTCTGGAAGACCAGCGGACACGTGGACTATTACCGGGACAACATGTTTGCCACGATGAAGGTGGAAGCCAGCGAGTACCAGCTCAAACCGATGAACTGTCCCTTCCACATCATGATCTACAAGGGTCACTTGCGCAGCTACCGGGACCTGCCGATCCGCTACGGCGAGTTGGGCACGGTCTACCGGTATGAACGGACCGGCGTGCTGCACGGCTTGTTGCGGGTCCGCGGCTTCACCCAGGACGACGCCCATCTGTTCTGCCGCCCGGACCAGATCGAGTCCGAAGTCAGCCGGGTTCTGGACTTTACCTTCTTTGTGCTCCGGACATTCGGCTTCTCGGAATTCGAAGTCTACGTCTCCACGCGGCCGGAAAAAGCGGTGGGCTCAACGGAAAACTGGGCCTTGGCAACCAGCGCCCTGGAGGCGGCCCTCAAGGGGCGGGGTGTCGCCTACGAGATCGATCCGGGCGAGGGGGTCTTCTACGGCCCCAAGATCGACATCAAGATCAAGGACGTGCTCGGGCGGGCCTGGCAATGCTCGACCATCCAAATCGACTTCAACAATCCCGAGCGGTTCGGCCTAGCCTACACGGGCGAGGATGGCAAAGCCCACCAGCCGATCATGATCCACCGGGCGCTGATGGGCTCCATCGAGCGTTTCTTCGGCATCCTGGTGGAGCATTTCGCCGGGGCTTTCCCCACCTGGCTCGCGCCGGTCCAGGCAACGGTGCTCAGCATCACCGACAAGCAGCGGGACTGCGTCGAATCGGTCACGGCACAACTGAAAGCGGCGGGGCTCCGCGCCGAAGCGGACCTGCGCAACGAGAAAATCGGGTTCAAGATTCGAGAGGCGGAAAAGGCCAAGGTTCCGTTCATGCTGGTCGTGGGCGACCGCGAGATGCAAGCGGGCACCGTGGCGGTCCGCGGGCGGAGCGGTGCGAACCTGGGCACTCTGGCGGTCCCGGCGGCCATTGAACTGATCCGGGCCGACCTGACGAAGGGCATGGCGTCCTAACAACCTTTTTCCTGAGAGGTGCCGTATCGTCCCCAAACTGCGTGTGAATCGGGAAATCCGAGTCCGGGAAGTGCGCGTGATCGGTCCGGAGGGTGAGCAATTGGGTATCCTACCCACCCCCGATGCCCTCAAGAAGGCCCAAGACATGGGTTACGATCTGGTCGAAGTGGCGCCCACGTCGGCGCCGCCGGTCTGCCGGATCATGGATCACGGAAAGTACAAGTACGAGCTCCAGAAAAAGGAGCACCAGAGCCGGAAGCATCAAAAATCCACGCAGGTCAAAGAAATCAAGCTGCGGCCCCGCACCGACAAGCATGACCTGGAGATCAAGATCCGACAGGTCAAGGAGTTCCTGGCGGAAGGCAACAAGACCAAGGTCACGGTCACGTTCCGGGGACGCGAGATGGCGAACCAGGAAATGGGACGTACGATGATGAACAGCGTGATGCAACAGCTGATGGAGAACGGGACGATCGAGTATGCGCCCAGGATGGAAGGACGCAGCCTGATCATGATCGTCGCACCCAAATAACGGCGGGGCCAGGCGCCCTGCGACGCGCAGACTGAAGAGCACACCGTTCGGGGAAGGGAGATTAGAGCATGGCAGGCCAGAAATTGAAAACGCACAGCGGCGCCAGCAAGCGCCTCACCAGAACCGGCAGCGGCAAGCTGCGGCGGCGCAAAGCGGGGAAGCGCCACATTTTGACCAGCAAGGCGCGCGACCGCAAGCGGCGGCTCAAGGGCACGGCGCCCGTGGACCGCACCATGACCATGCCGGTGAACCGGCTGCTCCCGTATAATTAGCAGATAGCGCTCAGCGGCCGGCCTCTGGCTGACTGCTGAAGATTTAAGACCAGGAAGGAGTTTGACACATGCCACGTGTAAAAGGCGGTCCTAAAACCAGACAGCGGAGAAAGAAGCGGATTAAACTCGCCAAGGGGCAGTACGGAGCGAAGAGCCGGCTGTTCCGAAGCGCCACCGAATCCGTGGACAAGGGCCAAACCTATGCCTATGCCGAGCGAAAGAAGCGGAAGCGGAATTTTCGGCGGCTCTGGGTGACCCGAATCAGCGCCGCGGTGCGTCAGCACGGTTTGACGTACAGCCGCTTCATCAACGCGCTGAAAAAAGCCAATGTCTTGTTGGATCGGAAGGTGCTGTCGGACATGGCCATCAAGGACCCGGCGGGTTTCAACCAGCTGGCGACCATGGCCAAAGAAACCGCAACGGCCTAGTCCGTCAGCCAGTCTGAAAGTCCGATCATCCTGTCCGACTTCAGGACTTGACGACTTTCAGACTGGCTGACCCTCGGCAACTCCCTCGGCCAGCCGATCCACCTCCAGCTCGAACACCACCGCCGGCATCGTCACCTGCCACTGCTCCAGAACTTCCGGGTGCAGCTCGCCGATCAGACCGATGGCCTTGCCGTGCAGCACGATCCGCCCGGCCCGCCCCGGCAAGAACGAGGGGTGGGCCACCGGCTCCAGGCTGTAGGGACAGTTCAAGTAAAACAGCAACAGGTCCAGGCTGGAATGGACTTCTGAAAAGTTCGCGCTGGCATGGGCGATCAGCGCGCCGAGCGCCACCTTCGTGCGCGACCCGAGCGGCTCCGCCGGATCAGGCACGGCCACTTCCCCGACCTCAAAGAGCCGGTGGGGGTAGAAAGAACGGGTGGACGCCGCTTCCACCCGCAGCAGAGACGGCACAATCCACTGGCGCAGACAGCTGAAGGTCTGGGACATCGCATTGTCCACTTCCACGATGCGGTCCCACTCGCTTCCGGCCAGCCGCATCCGCTCGATCAACTCCTGCCGCGAGGCCAGAATGTTGGCCATGATTTCCTGGAAGCCCAGCCCGACCAGCAGATCGCGCATCCGGTCGGACAGCTGTTCGACGCGGGACAGCCCGCCGACGGTGAATTGGGACGGCATCACCGGCTCGAACGAGCCGTACCCACGGCTGATCGCCACATCTTCCACCACATCCACCGCATGCATCAGATCGTTGCGGAAGGGAGGCAGCTTTACCGTCAGCTTGTCCTTGGCGCCCCCCACCTCACATCCATAGCCTGACAGAGCTTCACGGATCAGCTTCGGCTCCAACGGCATCCCCAAGGCGTCCCGGATCGTCTGGATGGGAATGGCCATGGGTTTGCCGAAATCCAGCGGCGTGGGCATGGATGTCCCCAGCGCCGTCTCGTAAGGATAGGTCACCTGCACCGGTTCGATGACCGCGCCCCGATCCGCCAGATTGACCGCTAGTATATTCAGGGTCAGCACGACCATCAACAGGTCGGTGCCGGTGACTTCCACGAAGAGGTCTCGGTCGCCAACCCGCACTTCCCCGATCTCCCGGCTGTTGATGATCGGCGGGAGCGACAGCACCTGTCCCTCGTCATCCCGCAAAAGCGGCACCCGGTCATGACCCGATATCAGCGCCCCATACTCCAATCCCTTGGGATGCACGGCCAGGATCTCCCGCAGCGACATCTTGTCGTCGAATCCGAGGGGAGTGAATCGGGCCTCGTCCGGTTTGACCAGATCGTAGGTGACCGGGAAAACAATCTCCGGGAGGCGATAGAGCCCAATGGAGACCGTGCTGCGCTTTCGCCCGAAAATGTCGGCCAGCTTTTCCTGCACCTGGATCAACTGCGCCAGCCCTGCCTCGGTCACCGCATAGCCGCAAGCCGTGCAGGCCGCCACATAGGTACGAATTTTCTCCAGGCCCGGCGCCACGAGCAGACGCCGCTTCGCCTGGGGCTAGGCGCCGAAGAAGGGATAGGCCGGCGCGGCGCCGGTCAGCTTGATCCGAATCTGCCTGGCCACGCCTTCAGCAGACCAGAGATCGGGCCGGTTGCTGTCCTGCAGTTCAACCCGCACTTCGCCGCCTTCGCCGTCATGGTCCTTCAGCTCACCCTTGACCAGAGGCAGCCAGGGTTCCAGGCTTTCGGCGGTCAGGACGTTCCGCCCGGCCGTGGCCTCCCGCAGCGCGGCGGGACCGAGCAGTTGCTCGAAGTCTTTCAGGTTGATGGAAATGGTCGGCATGAAAATGCGCTTTCAGTGGTCGGCTGTCAGCTCTTCAAAAATGTCCGCGGGTGGTCCGCAACATGTCCAGGTCCGTGGAGAACAGGTCCCGAATATCGTGGATGCCCAGGGCCACCATGGCCATCCGGTCCAGCCCAAGCCCCCAGGCGATCACCGGCACCTCGATGCCCAGCGGCAACGTGACCTCAGGACGAAACAAGCCGGCCCCGCCCAGTTCCATCCATCCGAGTTTGGGATGTTTGACGTGGAGTTCCACGGAGGGCTCGGTGAAGGGGAAGTAGGCCGGCAGGAACCGGCTGTCCTTCGCCTGCGCCATCTCGACGGCGAACAAGTTGAGGAGCCCCAGCAAGGTGCGAAAATTGATGTCCGGCCCCAGGACGATCCCTTCCACTTGAAAGAAGTCCGTCGCATGCGTTGCGTCCACCTGGTCGTAGCGGAAGCAGCGGGCGATGGAGAAATATTTCCCCGGGACGGCGGGACCGGACGCCAGCTTGTGTGCCGACACTGCCGTGCCCTGGCTGCGTAGCACCAGCCGCTTGGCCCGCTCACGATCATAGTCATAGCCCCAACCGGTCGAGCCGGTGTCGCCGCCGTTCCGATGCGTCTCCGCCACGCGCGACAGGAACGGCTCATCGATCCCCTGTGCGTGGGTCGGATTCTTCACGAAATAGACGTCATGAATGGCGCGCGCCGGATGGAACTGCGGCATGTACAACGCGTCCATGTTCCAGAACTCGGTCTCGACTAAGGAGCCGCGCATTTCCTGGAACCCCATGCTGACCAGCTTGCGTTTCACCAGATCGAGAAACTCGCGGTAGGGATGGCGCCGCCCCGCCGAGACGCGCGGTGGCCGTAGGCTGATCGTATATTGCCGGAAACGCTTCGTCCGCCAAGACCCGTCCTTGAGCAGCTCAGGCGTGAGCTGCGAGACCTCGTCGCCCAGCCCCTGGGTCGCGATCGTCTGCGCGGCTTCCTGCCCGACCTGGGTCAGTTGATACCAGCGTTCGACCCGGTCGTCGACCCGGAACGGCTCGTTGGGATTGCCTCTTTTGACGGCAAAGTGCTCGATGACCCGTCGCAGCGGTTCCGGAAACGCATGGAGCTCCCTGGGAGCCCCATGGAGTTGCTTCAGCAGCGTGCGCAGGGATTCGGCCAAAGGACTCGGCGCGCCGGTGGCTTCCACATGCCCGCCCTGCACGATCTGAATCGCGCCTTCTTTTTTCAGGCTCCCGACGGCCCCGCTCATTTCGCTGGGCTCCAGCCCCAAGCGGGCCTGGAGGTCCTGGATCGTCACGCGCTTGCCAGTCTGCTTGGCGTCCCGGACCACCGACAGAATGCGTTCGATGGGGGCATATTTCTCGAAATACCGCTCGCCCACCTTGCTCAACGAAACGATCGGCGTGACGACTTCGGATTCCACCCGGATCAACCCTTTCGCCAGCAACCACTCTACGGCCATGCTGAGTTGGGAAGGCTCCAAGCCGGCGGCATGTCCAATATCTTCTTGGCGAAGAGGACGAGACTGGGGCGTCTGGTGCTGGCTGAGCACAGCCAGCACCTTGACCTCGAGGGGATGGAGACTGCCGATCTGGGAAAGCGTATCCACCGGATCTCCCGATCAGCGCCGACGAGGCGGCCCGCCTGCCGAGGTCACGCCGGACGCAGGAGCCGCACGGGGAGAGGTCCGCCGCAACGCCCCGATCACCGCGCCATAATCCGCGCTGCAGAAGATGGCCGAGCCGGAGACCAGGACATCGGCCCCAGCGTCAACGATGCGCCCGGCGTTGTCGACCTTGACGCCGCCGTCCACCTCCAGCAAGGCGCCGCTGCCAGCCTCGTCGATCAACCGCCGGGCCCGAGCAATTTTATCCAAGACCGACGGTATGAACTGTTGCCCGCCAAACCCCGGATTGACCGACATGATCAACAAGAGGTCGGCCTCGCCGAGAATCTCCTCCACCATCGTCAACGACGTCGCCGGATTCAACGTCACCCCAGCCTTGACGCCCCGTTCCTTGATGGACTGGACCGTGCGATGGAGATGCGGGCAGGTTTCCACGTGGACCGTCAGGTAGGCAGCCCCCGCATCGGCAAACTCGGCGATAAACGCATCGGGGTTGGTCATCATCAGGTGAACGTCCAGCGGCAGCTTGGTCACCTTGCTCAAGGCCTCGACGATCGGCGGACCGACCGTCAGGTTGGGAACGAAGTGACCGTCCATGACGTCCACATGCAGCCAATCGGCGCCGGCCGCCTCGACGCGGACCACCTCCTCGGCCAGCCGGGCAAAGTCCGCGGAGAGAATGGATGGCGCGATCCGAAGCGAAGGTCGTGCCATCACGCACCAGCCTTTCGAAGTCGGGCGGCAAAGAAGCCATCCATCGAAAACCGATTCCCCTCCGTCGAGAAATCACCTTGCGGCGTCACCAATTCGCGGCCGGATGCCGACAGGGCATCCACCACCGACTCTCTGCAGAACTCCGCGTGCTTGCTCAGGAATTGATGGATCACGTCGCGGGTCTCCTCCGGCTCCGTGGAGCAGGTACTATAGACCATGCAGCCGCCGGGCCGCAAGAGACGGCCTACGGACTCGAGCAACAGGAGCTGTCGTTTCCGGTGGGCGGGCAGCATTTCGGCCTGTTTCTGCCACTTGCCTTCCGGATGTCGCCGCAGAACGCCAAGCCCGCTGCAGGGAGCGTCTAGCAAGATCCGATCGAAGGACGGGACGAGCGAGCGCGAAGTACGGGTGGCATCGCCCACAAGCGGCGCGACGATTCCGATTCCCAGGCGAGCGCAGTTCTCCCGAAGCTGCCGCAAGCGGTCCTGGCTCCGGTCCATCGCCACCACCTCGCCTCGATTGTCCATCAACGCCGCCAATGCCGTCGCCTTGCCTCCCGGCGCGGCGCAGGCATCCAGAACCCGTTCGCCCGGCTGCGGCTCCAGTAATCTCGACACCAGCTGCGCCGCCTCGTCCTCAACGTAAAACAGTCCCTCGTTGAACTGGGGGATGTCGGTAATCGGCCCGCATTTGTCCAGCACCAAACCGAGAGGGCTGACCGACGTGGGCGCGACCTGATAGCCCCCCTCCCGCAGGGCATCGGCCAAAGCCTCACGGGTGATGCGCAGACTGTTGGTCCTGATCGTCAGCGGCGGAATCGTCAGGGTGGCTTGGCAGAGCTGCTCAGCCTGGACCATCCCATAGCGAGCCACCCATCGTTCGGCAAGCCAGGCGGGGCAGGCATAGCGAATGGAGAGAAAGTCTGCCGGCTCCCGATCAGGCCAGGCGGGGGCCGGCTCCCGGATCAGACTGCGCAGCACCGCGTTGATAAATCCGGACCATCGCGCGCCGGCGCCCGGCAGCGCCTTGACGAGCGCCACCGATTCGTTGACCGCGGCGGATTGGGGAACCCGGTCGAGGTAGAGCAGTTGATAGGCCGCCAGGCGCAGGGCCGCTTGCACGGGATGCGGCAGGCGCCGGATCGGCCGGTCCGCCACGTGATCGAGCCGCCAGTCGAGCGTCAGTCTGTGCCGGAACACGCCGTACACCAGTTCGACCGCCAGCGCCCGGTCACGGGTATCCAGCAGGGCGCGACGCACTTGGCAGTCGAGCGCCTCGTCTGCATAGGCCTGATCACGTTCAACGGCCAGCAGCGTGTCCAAGGCCACGCCCCTCGCCCCTTGCGGTGGCCTCATGGCTTTGCAGTGGGTGGAGGGGGACCGAGCCGGAGGCCCGGCGTCAGCGCATGGCCGGCCACATATTGGGCCGCGGACATCCGACGGCTGTTGGCCGGTTGAAACTCCCTGACACGCAGGACGCCGGAACCGGTTGCAACGAGGATGCCCTCCTTGCCGGCTGCCAGCAGCATGCCGGGAACGGCAGGCGGACCGGCCACCGATACAACCGGCGCAGCAGTCTGCTCGACAGCCTCGACTTTCCAGATGCCCCAGCGGTCTTGGCGGAGGTACGTATAGGCGCCAGGCCATGGCGACAGACCGCGCACCCGATTGGCGAGCGCAGCGGCCGGCAAGGTCCAGTCGATCAATCCATCCTCTTTCTTCAGCAGCGGTGCCATCGTGGCCTGGCTGGAGTCCTGCGGACGGGGAGTCAGGCTGCCTTCCTTGAGGCGACGGAGGGTTTCGAGCAACAACCGCCCCCCGACCTCGGCCAGTGTGACCGAGAGGGAACCAGCCGTCTCGTCCGGCGCGATGGGGACAGACTCTTGTAGCAAAATGGCGCCCGTGTCCATGCCTTCATCCATCAACATGGTCGTGATGCCGGTTTCCCGCTCTCCGTTGATGACAGCCCATTGAATCGGCCCTGCACCGCGATACTTGGGGAGCAGCGAGGCGTGGACGTTGATACAGCCCTTGGGAGGTAGATCCAGAATGATTTTCGGCAGAATCCGCCCGAATGCCGCCACCACGATCAGGCCCGGCCGCCAGGCTTGTAGCGCCGACACAAAGGCCGGATCTTTCATCTTCAGCGGCTGAAGGATCGGAAGCTGCGCGCGCTGGGCAACCAGCTTGATGGGCGAGAGGGCGAGGTCCTGCCCGCGTCCCTTCGGCCGGTCCGGCTGGGTCACCACACCCACCACCTCGTATGGCGAAGCCAGCAGCGCCTCCAGCGACGGCACGGCAAACTCCGGCGTGCCCATGAACACAATGCGCATGAGGCTGTGTTAGCACGCCGGCTGCGTGAAATCAACGCTGGGCCTTACCTTGACTTCGCTTCGACCCCTTTGTTAGTATCCGCGCGCGGGGTGGAGCAGCCTGGTAGCTCGTTGGGCTCATAACCCAAAGGTCAGAGGTTCAAATCCTCTCCCCGCAACCAAACAGAATTAAATAAAGACAAGGGGTTAGCCGTTCAACGGCTAACCCCTTTTTCTTGACTGGAAGCCCATTGTCCGTGCTCCTATCGTGTCTTGCCTACTACCCTGGCGCGTTCCAAGGAGATGGCATTGGACTCAGAACCCAACCGACCGTGAGGCCGATCTAATTTGCTCGGTAGCCTAACACTTATTGGCAAGTCACCTACCTGGCCAGGGTCCGGCTCAGGCGCAAATTCAGTTGTTCCCCAAGCCGTCTTCCTACGACAATCTCGCGAGGCTCCTGTATAATTTTGAAGGACTCACCACGAACCCTGGCGAGGGAAGAACATTGCCAATGGTGACGGAAATCCGAACCGGAACGGTGGTCTTCGTGATTTGCCTCGCCTTGAGTGGTCTGCAGGCGATCCCCGCCCCAGCCGAGACCCGGACGGTCACGGCTACAGGAGAGTATCGGATGGGAAACCACGATACCCGAGCGGACGCTGTGCGCCTCGCCACCGAGGACGCCAAACGTCATGCCCTTGAACAAGTAGCCTCGTATTTAGAGAATGTGACCGAGGTGACGAATCTTCAGGTCACCGCCGACGACATCCGAACCTACACGGCTGGCGTCGTCCTTGTGCTGAATCAGCAGATCAGCACACGATTGGATGGGGACACCGTGGTGATCCATGCAGACCTGACTGCTCAAGTCGACCCCGACGAAGTGGTGCAGGCGATCACCGCCCTTCGTGAGAACGAAGACGCGAACCGTGAACTGGTGGCCCTCCGGACTGAAAACGACCAATTGCGTCAACAGCTCGAGGTCACCAACCAGGCGCTGGCCTCTGCACCCGCCCCTGAGCAAATCCAAGCGTTAAGTCAGCAACGGCAAGCCGTGCTGAATCAAATGCAATCGAATGCGCTCCTGTCCCAGACGTGGACCGAGTGGGTGCTTGTCGCGTGGCCAACCAGTCCCTTATATGGAGTCGGTCTGGGCCAAGTGCAGAGCCTGCTGACTCAGGCCATACGTCTTCACCCGGCCAATCCACATGTGCGGGTGATTCAACGAATCATCCCGGCGCAGTCCGGGCCGCCACAAGGAGGACCCACCGCGTCCGCATCCGTGCCATCTCAGCATGCGCCCCCCGCGCCTCTTCCACCCACGCTGCATCAGGTGTATCCCCCGCAAGGGACCTACATCGGTCCTCACGTGCGTCGGGCACCCTACATGTGGCACCCCTCATATGGAGCCCCTCGGGGGGGCGGCGGACATGGGCACCATCGACGATAGTGACTCACCCCATAGGCTAGCGGCAGAGTTCGGCTCACTGGCCAGTGGTGATGATTTGCCAGACGCACCGTGTGACGCAGAGGCTCGGGTGTAGCCGACTTTTAGGTGGCAAGAGTCAATGATGAACATGATGTAGAAATCGGGACTGAGGTTCAGGCCAACCGTGCCCTTTGCGAGAAATTCTCGGTCGGTGTAGTTGGACTCATTGGAGAGTGGGGCCGTGTTGCCGAAGCCGAAGAACCGCTGGAAAGGGTTTTTAAAGAAATTGACTTGCCCCCCGACAATATAGCGCCCCCCCCGGCCCCCATGTCTTTGTAGAACAGGTCAAAGTTTTGCGCCACTCGCTCGGCTTGGGAAGCCACCGCGTAGAACTGACTGCTTTGGGTCGGATAGGCATAGTAATTGAGCGTCAGGGAGCTTCCCACATACCGGTTATAGAGGTATTGAGGGGCCAAGATGCTGGCCACTTCATCGTGAGCGTTTGATTTCAGCACGGGGACCAAGGCCCCAATATACGTGCCCTCATTGCGGTTGTAGGCAAAGGCGGGCAACGGAACAATCGTGTAGTCCCCTTGCCGTTCATAGAGAGTCGGCAGGGCCCGTTTTAATTGTTCGGGGATGTCATAGGTTTCCTTCTTCGGGTCCGCCGTCGGCAGCACGGCTACGCCAGCGAGGCTGGAGGTGTGCTCGGCCTGATCCTGGCCCTGGCCTTGCCCTTGTCCTTGCGCGACGGCGGGGAAGAGACTCACCAGAAGGAGACACAGAGAGAAGAATCGAAGCAGCACGCCAACTGATACACGTGGTGCGTGCATACTTTTGTGGGTGCATAAAGAGGGCAACAGACTTTCTCCATACACCTCTGGGCTGACAAACTCTGCTGGGTCACCGGGGGAAGAGAATCGAGATGCCCACAGAGAGCATGGCCGCATTGAGTCCACGAGTCCGCTCGCCCATGCCCGCATCGGAAATATGGTGAAAATCAACTTCAACCGTCGAGGCCAGCCGCTCGGTCCAAAAATACGAGACCCCTGGCCCAGAGTGAACGACAAAGTTGAAGGGGGTACTTTGCTCAGCAATACGCGGAGCAAGATCCGTCCAGAGCATGCCCAGACCAATATTCCAGTAGGGCATCCACCGTCCAAAGGCAAGGAAGTTATATTTGAATACCACACCGCCACCGGCTGCAGTGGCGGGAAAGGGCTGGGTATAGCGTGCATAGAGCGGTTCTGCTAGGACTGCGAGGTTTCCCGCATACCATCCCTGGCCGATTTCGTCGGTTAGCACCAAGCCGACCCGCGGCGTCACATAGAGCGCGGTACGATTGGCCGAATCGGAGGTCAAGACATTGATCCCTTGCAAATAGCCCACCAAGGCCCCCACCTCCACAGCGCCCTTTTGGACAACATCACGGGCCTGGAAAGCTGGCACGCTCTCCTCTGCAACAGCAGGTACAATAGGAAGACATAGACCCTCAAGCAAAAGTAAGATAAAAAGTAATCGCATATGCTCCAATGGGTAAAGCCTGAAGCCCTCCCCCTCTCCGACTCTGATGCCTGATGCTCAGGATCATGGCCATGATTAGCCGCCCAGCATCGGTGCTGTAGTCACCTTCCTCCGCGGATAGGCCCACTACAATTGCTTTTTACATAAATCGCATATTAACAAAAGGATGCCGCGCCCTGAAAACACCTTTCCCCAAAACTGAGCCGACAGTAAGTCCAGCCAACACCACCCATGCAGACTCGATCAGTCGAACGATCATAGCGACGGATGTCCTTCATGCGACTCAAGCGTTCATCCGGTCGGGACGGCCATCATGCCATTACCGCTCCCGGCCCTGCAGGGCTGTGCTGCGGGGAGACTACCATCAAGCACCGTCAGGCAAATAGATTGAACGGATGGAAGTCAGGTGAAGGGTGGGGCGCATGGAGAATGCGAGGCAAAGGACAAAAGTGTGGACACGAAAGGAAACGGCACACGCCCAGCCAGATGAAACTGTGGTGGCAAATCCACGGGAAGATGCGTACTGGCGAACGCGGGTTGATGGGCAGAGGATAGCCGTGGAGCTTTGGACTCGGAGGATCCCACTTCATCTTCGTTCAACAGCGACGTTGGCCGCAACGGTGTGTCCTGATTTTGCGGAGCGGCATATTCGAGCAGTGTGCTCAACGCAAAAAGCGTCAGAAAGAGTGCTGCCTCGCCCCTGATAAAGCCCTTGATCTGAAGCATACGGGGTGCATCTATACCGCTTGAAGCGCAAGTTGTCAAACGGCAACGATTGCAGGCACGTGACCTCTCACCAGTTGGTAGCCCACTGAGTTTATTAGATCCCTCTCTCCAGCAGTTCACGAACCCTCTGCACCAAAACACTAACGCTAAACGGCTTTTGCAAGAAGGGCCGAGGAGGGTCTCCAGGGCTGGCCGTTCGGGTCCATGATGCCCTATGCCCTCGACTCACAGGGCGCGCCGTTTTTTCTGATCAGCTCCATGGCCATGCATACCAAAAATCTCTCGGCCGAGCCCAAAGCCAGCTTGATGGTCGCGGAGGCGATCGGCGGCGGCGATCCGCTCGGCGCCGCGCGCGTCACCGTCATGGGCCGCGTTCTGCGCGTGCCCCAATCGGAGAGCGCCGCCCTCCGCCCGCTCTATCTGGATCGGCACCCAGGCTCCCGGGACTGGATGGACTTCGGTGACTTCGCCTTCTACCGCATGGAGATCGCGGAGCTCTATTACGTGGGCGGCTTCGGCGTCATGGGCTGGGTGCAGGCGGACGACTACCGGTCTTGCCGGCAAGGTTGACGGTCACGCCGCCGGCGCACGGCGCAATCGCGTGGGGGAAAAGAATACCGAGAAAAAGAAGACCGTGGTGGCCAGCAGCACGATGGCCGGACCCGAAGGCACGTCCCACCAGTAGGACACCATGACGCCGCCGACGGCGCACACCGTCCCGATCAGCACCGCATAGACCGTCATCTGCTTCAGACTGTGGGTGAGCTGGTAGGCCGTGGAGGCGGGGATCAAGACCATGGCGAAGACCAGAATGGCTCCGACCGTTTTGAGCGAGACGACCACCGTCAGCGCGACCAGCGTGAGGAGCAGGTAAAACATGCGGCGGGCCGGCACGCCCGACGCTTCGGCCATGTCCTGATCGAACGCGACGAAGTAAAGTTCCTTGGCGAAGAGGATCAGCAACCCCACGACCAGCAGGCCGAGCAGCCCGATCACGCGCAATTCCTCCGGCGTCACCGAGAGCACGCTGCCGAACAGATAGCCGTAGACTTCCGCGTTGTAACCTTTCATCAGCCCGATGAACAGGATCGCCAGGGCCATCGTGGCCGTGTAGAGAATCCCGATCGAGACATCCAGCTTCATCCGCCCCTGCTCTTCCATGACCCCCGTGATCCAGACGGTCGCCAAGCCGAAGGCGATGGCCAAGAGCAGCGGTGGCGCCCCGATCAGATAGGCCAGCGCCACCCCGGCAAAGGCTGCGTGGGCCGTGCCTGCCCCGATGAAGGCCAGCCCACGCAACACGACGAACACGCCGATGGCCGAACAGACCGCTCCCACCAACGCCGCCGCCAGCAGCGAGCGCTGCATGAAGTCGTATGTGAGCATTTCGATCATCAAAGATTCCGAAAGGCGTGAGGCGTGAGGGACTCGTCTTATTTTTCAAAACCCCTTACGCCTCACGTTTCACGGGTTAGTGGTGATGATGGTAGTCCTCGACGATAATCAAATCCTTCTCCGTGATCACAAGTTCCTTCCCATAGACCTGCTGCAGCACGTCCGGCCGCAAGACCTCCTCCGGAGGGCCGGCCGCGTAGAGGCGGGTCTTCAGCAGCACCAACCGGTCCACGGAGGACCGGATCATGTTGATGTCGTGGGTGATCAGGAGCACCGTCAGCTTCAAGTCTCGGTGCAAGTGCCGGATGAGATCCAACACCGCGTGCTGCGTGGTAATGTCGATGCCGGTGGTGGGCACGACCAGCAGCAACACTTGCGGCTGCTGCGCGAGCGCCCGCGCGATCAGAACCCGCTGATGCTGCCCGCCCGACAGGTGCCCCAACGCGACGTCCCGGTGATCCTGCATGCCCACATGTTCCAAGGCTTGCAGCGCGATATCCCGATCCCGTTTGCCGGGCCGCGTGAAGAGCCCCAGGGCGCCGTAGCGACCCATCATCACCGCCTCCAGCACCGTAATGGGAAAGTTCCGGTCCAGCACGCCCTTCTGCGGCAAGTACCCGATGCGGGCCCGATGATGGCAGCGCAGCTCCTGGCAGGCGCAGTCGAAAATCTGGAGATGCCCGGAGCGCGGCGGCAAGAGACCCAGCACCGCCCGGCAGAGCGTGGTCTTGCCGGACCCGTTCGGGCCGATCACGCCCACGAATTCCCCGTCGGCGATCTCCAGCGAGATGTCCTCCAGCGCGGTGACGCCGGGAAAGCCGAAGGTGGCGTGGGAAAAGCGGATGATCGGCGTCGTCATGCGATGCTCACGGCTTGAAAACCGGCGCGGCTTGTAACGCCTGGGCTAACTGCAGACCATTATAGCGCAGCATCTCCAGGTAGGTGGCCGTGCCGGGCAGTCCGCCGGGCAGCGGCGTCAGCACCACCACCTGCGCGCCGGTTTCGCGTGCCAGGACCTCGGGCACCTTCCGGTTCAGCTGCGGCTCGGAGACGATGACGCGAATCTTGTCCTTGCGCATCGTCTCGATCAAGGCCTGGAGGTGATGCGCCGACGGCTCCGCGCCGGCCTGCGTGACGCGCGCGCCGGGGTGCGTGAGCGCGAGCCGCGTGGCGACGTCGGGGGGGGCGGGATGGGGCGCGAGGCTCCGGCGG
>JBJTAZ010000041.1:0-3736 GCA_046091085.1 Nitrospiraceae bacterium | reverse complement strand
AGCGGCCAGACGGCGTCGTTGAACCTGAGTGTTGTTCACAAGACCTACGCCGACGGTAGGCCCGCAAGGTTACCGGTGCTGGAGAAGTGATCAGCCAGCCACCTCAGGCTAACTACAGTTTCTCCAGGTCGGCAATCGCCCGCTCATAATCATCCTCAGCCCTAAGGCTAGTCTTAGCGACGAAAAGGGTCGCGATTTCCGCCAGCCGCCCAGCCTCTGGCGACGAAATGCCGTAATATGTGGTCAGCCCTCCTGCCCCGAGATGCTTAATCAGATGACAGACGTGCGCCCTCGGCCCTAAGCCTTCCAAGGACGGACGACGACGTTCATCAAATGCCGTGATCGCCTGATACAGCTTCTCCAAGTCAGGCCAGCGTTGGAGGTGGCAGATCACCACCTGCAATCGGCGGTAGCGCTTGCGAATGGCGTTCGGCGAGAGCTGCTTGCTGGTACGGACATGGATCAGGGAGTTCCGGAAATCGTTGATGTACCAAAAGTGGTGATAGATCCCGCAGACCTCCAGAATCGGGCGGATGGCTGGGTGATTGGAGAAAACGCTCGAGATGAAACCGAGCGTTCGACGGGGCTCGGGCGTGGAGACTCCGTCCGAGACTTCGCGAGTCGCTCCGACATCCTCTTCCGTCGGTTCGAAAGTCCGACGCTCAGCCGCCTCCAGGGCGCCCAAGGGCAGGTGCTTGCGCACCAGATGCTCATAACGAACACATTCAAAAAGGCAGGTGGCGTAAGCCCGCTCGTCGACGGTGTAGGCACCCCAGCGTTGCTGGATGAGGTCGGTCGGAAAGAACCCCTCTTCGGTTTCATCTTCAGCAGCTTTAACCGCTTCGGTCGGCGATGCTATGGGCTCAGTGCTAAGACGAACCTTGCCGCTGGCCCGAGCCCAGCCATCGACCAAGCTGAATTTGGCCTCCAAGCTTATGGGGAACTTTACGCTCATCCGGGAGCCGCCTTGTGCGGCCACAAACAGCAGTTCCATGCTTTGGCCTTCACCCGGCCAGACCCACTCCAGGCGATCGCTATGGGCATACATGCCTCCCCCCAGTTCCTGACGGTGGTCGCGGAGGAGTTTTTTCGCCCAGAGCAAAAGACTCTTGGTGTCGCAGAATGCCTCGTAGCTCACCTCTTTCATCTTCAGCGTCAGTCGTCGAAGTTGTACTCCAACGCAAAATTGGGGTCCGCCACTTCAATGCGGACCGTACGAGGGCCGAGATTTACGAAGACTACCTCCAGTTCCGGGATCTTCAGGCCGGCGGCATCCAGGAAGCCTTCGTCATGCGAAAGCGCCTTCTGCTTGTCGAAATGGTATTCCGCCAGGCGTCCCTGATGCTCGACGATGATCTTCTTCCTCGGCACGTAGCGGAACTCGGTCTCGCCCACCCGGACGGAGCGTGGAATCCGATCGGGTACCTCGGTCGCGACCGACGGGGATGTGGGTGCAACCGTCGGGACACGTTCATCCTCCGGAGCGACCGTAGCCGCCGACTGTCCGCGCACATCCTGGACGAGACCAGCCGAGAAATCCTTCAGCCGAGCCACGGCAGGAGCCAGCAAGTATTCGCCATCCAAGGCGCCCGGCGTCGAGGGAATCGCCCCGAAATCCTGGTACTTCGTCTGCGGCAGGCCCATCTTGGCGGCCTCAAGATAGCGGTTCGAGCGATCCTGATCCCGGTTGTTATGAGCATCCGAAAGCTTCTTGCTGATATAGGTCCAGCGTTCCCAGGCAAAGGCGCGTTGCGCATCCTTGGCGCCCTCCGCCGTCACCAATTCGTAGAGCTTGTAAGCCCGGTCGTGGTCGTCGATCAGCTCCAGCACGATCGCCACGGCGAGCGAGAAGTTATCTTTGGATTTCTCGGCCTCGCGATAATACGTCTTGTCGATGAGTTCCTTGAGGTAGTTGCGGCGGAAAGGAGTCGTCGCGCTGGCACGGTCGTAGCCGACCAAGGCCGGGTTCGCGGCCAGGAGCTGCAGGACGAGGCGGTCGACCTCGTCACGGGCGCCGTCGGCATATTCCTTCAGCCGCGGACACTTCAGCATGTAGCCATAATCGAAGGCGTCAGACTTATGCCGGAGGACCGTCAGCTGGCGCTTCACGGTGTCTTCGCCGTGGGCGCCCCAGCCCAGCAGCAGGCAAAGGGCCGCGGGCATGACCTCCTTGGAATCCTTGAGGGCCTCCACCGCCTCGACGGCGCCGGCGGCATGGCGCGCGGACAAGGCCACCCCGAGGGCCTCCCGGAACATCTTCTTGGCCAGATAGGCCTTCATGATGGCTCGATGATGCTCCGGCTTCAGCAAGTCGTCAGGCGTGCGGCTGGACTGCTTGTCCCGGATGATGTCATCATGCTGTCCGAGCTGCTCAAGGAAAGTCAGCCGCTCGGGATAAGCGGTCGAGCGGGCCTTTGCCAAGGCATACTCCCGGCTCTTGGTCGCGTTGGCCTTCTCGTAGTACGTCGCCGCCTGAGGCCAGCGTTCCGCCCGGAAACAGGCGGTCGCGAGCATGCTCGCCGACGCCCATTCGGGCTGCGCCCGATGGATGTCCTCGAGGGAGCCCAGCAACTCCACCCAATCTGCCGGACCTGAACTCACCGCGGCCAGCTTAGCTTCGACGAACTCGACGAACTCACGCCAACGGCCGCTTTCCTTGGCATGGGTGATCTGCGTGAGGCCCTCGGAGCGGGACACCGCCTTCAAGACCGCTGCCCCTTGGGCAAAGGTGGGGTTCTTTACCTTCGCGTTCAACATGAACTCGGCGGCGATGACCCGGACGTCCTCCTTCAGGTCGACGGAGCTGACCCCTAGTTCGACGATACGCTGGGCATGGTCCACTGGTCCCGCCAACCAGAAACAACGCAGCGCCTCTGCCGGCTCTTTGGCCAGGATGAAATGTTCCGCCGCCGAGGCAAACGCCCCTTCGAAGAAATGCGCCTCGCCACGGCATCGTTCAGCCTGCTCCAACCTGCCCAGATCCTGGAAGGCATTGGCCGCCAAGCCCATCAGGTAGCCGGCCTCGGCGGCCCGGGCCTTGAGCATCATCGATTCCGCCTGGGCGAGCTGATCGTCGGTACGAACACGCTCGGTGATTTCCACCTTGGTGGAGAAGAGCATCTGCCCCACCTCGTTGCGCCACACTGCCTCGCCTTCGCGAATATTCGCCAAGATCTGACCAACGGCCTGAGGAGAAGTATTCATCGCGAAAGACCAGAATCCTTTCAGTTCTTTCTCCCCGTCGGCAATGATGAGGCGGCTCTTCGCTCGGCTGACGGCGACATAGAGGCGATTCAGGAAGTACTGCATGCTCAGCTCCTTCTTCTCGTCGGCCTTATCGCCGCCAGGGGCCATCGCTTCCATGACGAGTGACGCTTCGGCTTCGCGGGCGAAGCCGAACACCACCACCACAGGGAACTCCAAGCCCTTGGCGTGAGAGGTGCTCAGCACCCAGAGCTCCGGCGACCCGTTCACGTACTGGACATGACGCTTGAGGATCGGGTTGCTTTCGATGGATTCGCGCTCGCCCTCTTCGCCGCAAGGCACGATGACCGCGACCTTGTTCTTCCGGATTTCTTCCCAGAAGCGGGTCTCATCCGGGTTGATGGCGGTCACGGCCGGCGCGCCGGTCTCACCCGTCCAGCTCTTCTGGGGCAGGACATCCGTCAGGGCGAAAAGCTTGGCGCGCAAGGCCTGCACCAAGTTGCAGAACTTGACGATGTTGGCGGTGGAACGG
>JBJTAZ010000040.1:0-7858 GCA_046091085.1 Nitrospiraceae bacterium | reverse complement strand
GGGAGCATCTATGGGGCTGGATGAGAGGCCGATCGTCATCCTGGGCGCCGGTTATACCGGCCGGCATCTCTTTGCCTTGGCCACGGCTCAAGGCATGCCAACGCTGGCCGGCAGCCGATCGCCGGAGACCCACCTGACGTCAATTCCCATTTCCCAGCGCCTGCGCTTCGACCTCGCTCAGCCGCAGACGTGGGTGAATGTCCCCGATCGAGCCAGAATCGTCTGGTGTTTTCCCGCCGCCCCTGTGTCGCTCGTCCAGGATTTTGCCGGGCACGTCGTGCCCCGGCTCGACCGGCTGGTGGTGCTGGGGAGCACCAGCGCGTACGACCGCAAGGGACAAGGAGACACCGCGCCGCTGATCGATGAAGATGCCCCGCTGGACCTGACCCTCCCCCGTGTCTGCGGCGAGGAATATCTGCGTGCCAACTGCCGGGCGACCATCCTCCACAGTGCCGGCATCTATGGACCGGGCCGCCACCCGTTGGATTGGATCAGGCGCGGCAGAGTCACCGCCTCACCACGCTACGTGAACCTCATCCACGTGTTGGATTTGGCCGGAATCTGTTTGGCGGCGCTGGAACGGGGCAGGGCCGGTGTTGCCTACAACGTCAGCGACGGGCAGCCTCGGCAGTGGGCCGAGATCTGCCGGATCGCACAGCAACGGTGGGGCGTGACGCCATTGGATCGAGCGCCGGCGGGTCGAGCGGCAACCGGACCGGGCAAGCGCCTTTCCATCGCCAGGCTGAAAATGGAGCTGGGCTATGCGTTCCGCCACCCGGACTTGTATGAAGCGCTGGACGCGATCGAGGCGTGTCACAAGCCGGAAGGTCTATAAAGTTGTAAAGTCGAAAAATTTGAAGCAGGAGACCTTCTCGACCTTCTACCTTTTCAACTCTGTGACTTTCCGCCTTCCAACTCACCGCAGCAACGCCATCACCGACGCGCACACCAGCAGATTGTTGAGCATGTGCGCCGCCATGCCGGGCAAGATGCTGCCGGTCTTCTCATAGGCCCAAGCCCAGATCACGCCGCTCCAAAACACGCTGATCGTGCCCAGGATGCCGTAGCCGTGCGCCAGCGCGAAAATACCCGCGCTGATCGCCGCCGCTGCCTCCCACCGGTATTTGCGGCGCAAGGTCGCGAAAAACAGCCCGCGAAACACCAGCTCCTCGAACAGCGGAGCGAACAGGACATATTCCAGGAGACTGACCGCCAGCAGGGACCCGGAGCCCCACACCAAATCTGCGTCGAACCATTCGGTCCAGTGACTGGACAGGTCCCACGTTTCCGCGACCCGGCCCAACCCCCATTCTCCCAGCAATGCCGCCGACAGCAGGGCGACCAGCATCAGAACCAGCCGGCCCCACGCCGCCGGCCTGGGCAGAAGCCCCAGCGCTTCCCACCATCCGATCCCCGAGGGACCGAGCAGGCGCCGTTGCGCCAGAAACAGAATCGGCAGGTTCGTCAGCGGGATGGACAGGGCGCGCACCAGCAGGTTGTCGGTCTCGAGCGAGAGCAGGGCCAGGGTCAGGAGTGCGCTGATCGCGCCGCCACGGATCAGCACCGTGGCGCCAAGCCTGCCTCGCCAGGGAGGCGGAACTTGCGCCGCCCCGACGCGCAGGGCCAGAGGATCGCCCTTCAGCCTGACGATCCTCACCAGCGCCGCCAAGCCGGCCGCCATACAAAATAATTGCAGGCCGGCCAGGACGCGTGCCCGCTCCATCAGCGGCTCTGTTCGTCCGAGCTGGGCTTGCGTGGTAGCCACGCGAAGCGGCTCGTCGCCGGCCTTGTCGGACATGCGGAGCGCCAGGCGATCGTAGAACCAGCCGACCGGCAGCCGCTCAGCCAGCTCCGCCTGCAGCGTCACTTCCCTCGCCCGCTCGATCCTGGGCTCGAGGTAGGCGGCGCTCAGCAACCGGGCAAAGATCGGATAGGGCTCTTTGTCCCGCCCCCATGCCCGCACCGAGGCGCGCACCAGATCGAGTTTGCCGGCTTCGCCTTCCAGAATCGCCAGTTGGAGTTTGACCTGCGGGTCCGGAGACACGCCGGCCAGTTCCTCGTACCAAGTGACGGCCAGGGACAGCGTCTCCCCGCTGTCGCTCATGGTCAGGTCGAAGAGGAGTTGTTCCCAGGCCGGCGTCGCGGCAAACACTTCCTCCAGGTCCATCGAGCGGCCGACCATCAACGTCAGCGCCCGCTCCGGCTCCTCCACCCGGCTCAAGCGAGGCACCGTAGTTTGCAGCCAGGCAAACAGGAAGACCGCTCCGATAAGAATCAGGGCCGAAAGGCCGGTTAGGAAGGAAGAAAAACGGGGATCGGCGGGAGAGCCGGCCGGCGGCTGGCCAGCTGCGCCGTCCCGGTCGTCGCGAACGGAGGCTGACGCCGCATTCTGATCCAGACTCGTGAGGTCGTTCACCCAGCCTCCTACTGGGTCGGCAGTATACCATGGAGTCTGCGCGGGGGGAGTCGGACCGATTCGTCATCCATCGCAACCGCGGCTACGCTTGATCCAGCACGCGGCGGACCGTGATGGTCAGTTCTTCGATCGTAAACGGCTTGGGAATACACAGGGGGGCGGTCTTTTCCAGCCCGTAACTCGACAAAATTTCTCCGCTGTAGCCCGAGACGAACAGCGTCTTGATCCCCGGTCTGGCTGCAACCAGCCGTTCGGACAGTTGCCGGCCGTTCATCTCCGGCATGACCACGTCAGTCACCAGCAGGTGAATCGGCCCCGGATGCTGCTCGGCCAACAACAACGCGTTCGCGGAAGACCCGGATTCGAGCACATGATATCCCTGGTCTCTCAGGGTATCCTGGAGCAGGATGCGCACATCTTGATCGTCGTCCACGACCAGGATGGTCTCGTTACCCCGAGGCATGATGGCCGGAACGGCCTCCGCCTTCGGTTCTTCGACGGCCTCCTGGCGCGGCAGACAGATGGTGAACGTGCTGCCCTGCCCCAGCCGGCTCACCACCTCAATCGTTCCGCCGCTATGCTCGACGATTTTGCGGACCGTCGCCAGACCAAGGCCCGTGCCGTGACTGGAATCTTTCGTGGTAAAGAACGGTTCGAAACATTGCGCGCACAGCTCCGGGTCCATGCCCTGGCCTGTATCACGAATCGCCAGGCACACCGAGGGGCGGACATTGAGGCCGGCCAGACCCTGTACGGCAGCCGGATTCGCCAGGCGAGTGGAGAGGGTCAGGGTCCCGCCATTGGGCATGGCGTCCCGTCCATTCATGGCCAGGTTCATGATCGCCTGCGGGAAATAGGCCACATCCACCAACACCGGGCAGACGGTCGGAGCCAAATCCGCCTCAACGCGGATCGTCTCCCCCACCATCTCCCGGATGATGGGCACTTGGTCGGCCACGAGTCGATTCAGATCCACGCGACGGCTCTGCAGCGGCTGCTTCCGGCTAAACACGAGGAGCTGCCGCGTGATCGCCTCCCCGCGCGCCGAGGCTTTTTTAATCGCGTCCAGCCGCTTGAACAACGGGTCGTCTTCCTTGCGGCCCTTGAGCAGCATCTGAGTGGACCCCTGGATGACTTGCAGCAGTTGGTTGAAGTCGTGAGCCACCTCCGCGGCCAGACGGCCCAACGCCTCCATCTTTTGCCGTTGCCGGAGTTCGGCCTCCTTCCGGCGGAGCAACGCATCCATCCGCTTGCGCTCCGAAAGGTCGCGCAGGATCCCGCTGAAAAACAAGGTGCTCCCGACCTTCCACGCCACCAGGGACAGCTCCAAAGGAAATTCGGTTCCGTCCTTTCTGAGTCCCTCCAATTCGAGCGTCCTTCCGAGCGCCGCGCCCTGGCCGGTTCGGCTGAACCGTTCGACCCCTTGGGTGTGGGCATCCCGGTACCGTTCCGGCATCAGCAGGGTCAGCGGCTGGCCCAACATCTCGTGCTCGCCATAGCCGAAGAGCGCTTGCGCCGCCTTGTTCCACCAGATGACAAGGCCCCGGCTGTCCGATTGGATGATCGCGTCGGTGGCGGTCTCCACCAGTGAATGAAACGTCTGTTCCGATTCCTGCTCGATCTGCTCCGTTTTGCGATGGAGCCGGCGGACGGTGTCCGCCGACACGCCGTAAAAGGCGGCCATAACCAGCAGGACGGGGACCTCCAGCAGCCGGCCTTGCGACAACATCCCGAATTGTTTGGAGCTCAGGTAGAGGATGCCGGCATAGCCGGAGCAGAGCAGAATGGAAAGGGCGCAGGCCTGCCGCAGCGAGGGCGCCGAAGCCGCGACCAAGATGATGAGAAAGAAGGTGACGTGGAAGCCGGAGGCGGAATCGGGGGCGAAGTAGATCAGCGCACTGGTCACCGCCGTGTCCACCATGACCAGGGCCCCGACGAACCATCTGGACTCCCAAACCTTGCCCGGGAAGACCATCACCGCCGCCACCAACAGCAGCAGCCCCAGCACGACCCATTCCTTCAAATCGTACAGGGCATGTACGGGGTCGCTGAACAGGAGGTGATAGGACAGGACGATGACGACGAGAATTTGGAGGAGCAGCATCTCGGCCCTGCGGCCTAGGCCTGGAGCCGGAGGACGTGGAGGAAAGGCCGCGGGGGCTGGCGGGCTGGCATATGCGCTGCTCATGCCGTCTCCCTCTTCCCGCCGCCAGGACCGATCTTGCGCCGGTCATCTAACCTAGTTGGCATAGGCGCAAACTGTCAAGCAGCCGAGGGGTTCCCTGCAGCCGCCCAAGAAGGCTTGTGGCGGAACGAGGGGGCTTTCGCTATACTAGCCTCGAAGAGACTGAGAATGACGCCCGCGACCGACCCGATGTTCGACTCAGCCAACACCTTCACCCCGTCGCCTAGGCTGCTGCTCGGCCCAGGGCCCAGCTTGGTGCATCCGCGCGTCTTGCACGCGATGGGCGCGCCGCTGATCGGCCATTTGGACCCGGAATTCTTGCAGCTCATGAACGACATTCAAGCAAGGCTCCGACGCTGCTTTCGCACCGGGAACCGCTTGACGATCGCGCTCTCGGGCACCGGCTCGGCCGGCATGGAGGCCATCCTGGTCAATCTGGTGGAGCCGGGCGACAAAGTCATCGTCGGCGTCAACGGAGTCTTCGGCGCCCGGATGGCCACCGTCGTCGAGCGGTGCGGGGGTCTGCCGGTCCGAATCGAGGCGCCCTGGGGCCGGATCATCGAGCCGGAGGCCGTGCGGCAGGCGCTCGCCCTATCCGGACCGGTCAAGGCCGTCGCCCTGGTCCATGCCGAAACCTCCACAGGAGCCTGGCAGCCGCTGGAAGAGGTCGGGGCCCTCTGCCGGGAGTCCGGCGCACTGTTCGTCGTGGACGCCGTCACCTCGCTGGGCGGCCTGCCGCTCGACGTAGACGCCTGGCACATCGACGCCTGTTACAGCGGCACGCAGAAGTGCCTGAGCTGTCCGCCTGGCCTGGCCCCGCTCACGCTCAACGACCGGGCAATGGCGGCCATCCGCCGACGCGCAACGCCCGGCCGAAGCTGGTACCTGGACCTGGCCCTGATTGCGGATTATTGGAAAGAGGGCACCAGAGCCTACCACCATACGGCGCCGATTTCGATGCTCTACGGCTTGCGGGAGGCCTTACGCCTCGTGGACGAAGAAGGCTTGGAGACGCGGTTCGCGCGGCATCGGCTGCACAGCGAGGCGTTGACGGCCGGTCTCCAGGCCTTGGGGATGACGCCCTTCGCGCAGGAGGGCCATCGTCTGCCCAGCCTCACCTGCGTCCTGCTGCCGACCGCGATGGACGAAGCCGCCGTGCGATCCGAATTGCTGCGGCGGTTTCAGATCGATATCGGCGGAGGGCTGGGGGAACTGCGCGGAAAAGTCTGGCGCATCGGGCTCATGGGCGAATCCGCCGCCGAGCCCCACGTCCGGACCCTGCTCGGGGCGCTGGAAACCTTGGGTCTCGAACAGGGCTGGTTCGCGCAGCCTGGCGCGGCCCTCGCCGCCGCCGCCCGCGTCTATGCCCAGCCGAACGCGCCGGCGGCATCACCATCATCCACTCGGACGTCCGAGACAAGGGAGAAGGCGTACCTATGAAACCACCGGTCATTTGGGGAACGGTCCTGGTGCTGCTGGCGTTGATCGGCGCCGGCGGCTACTGGGGGCTGACCACCTTGCTCAACGAATCCGACGCGCCGGTCATGATCGCCCCGGAGCTCGTGGCCGATTACGTCCACGCCGTGATCCAGGCGAATCGCACCGTCTACACGCAGATCGTCGTGGACAAGATGCAGGAGAGCGGCATCGTCCAGGCAGCCGAGCACTGGAAGGGCGAGAACGCCCTGCCGCTGCCGGCCCAGTTTCTGATCGAAACCGGCCGGCTGGTGGCCGAGGACGGCAAGGGCATCAAGTACAAACTGGTCAGCCTCTCGCCGATCTACGTCTGGAACAAGCCGGAGACGGATTTCGAAAAGAAAGGCTTGGAGGCGGTGGCCAAAAGTCCGAGTCAGCCGTTTACCGGCTTCGTGCGAATTGGGCGGGACCGGTACTTCCAGGCCATCTACGCGGACGTGGCCGTCTCGCAGTCCTGCGTGACCTGCCACAACACCCACATGAACAGCCCGCGCCGGGACTTCAAATTAAACGATGTGATGGGCGGGATCGTCATCACCATCCCCGTCACGCCGTAGCCGGTTTCGTGCCGCCCCGACCGGCTCCCGGCGGGGCCAACGGCAACCGCAGGTGAAAGGCGGTGCCCGCTCCCTCCCGGCTCTCGACCTCGATCTTGCCCCCGTGGGCCTCGATCACGTCCTTGACGATCTTGGTGCCCAGGCCCGTGCCCCCCGCCTTGCGGCTGATCGCACGCGACGAAAACAGGCTGGCCTGCACATCGGGCGACATCCCGCGCCCCGTGTCGATGACCGACACCGACACCTCGCGGTCGTTGGGTTCCCAGCCCCCCCCGAACCGTGATGGATCCGCCGGGCGGCACTTCCGGAATCGCATTGTTGATCAAATTGTAAAAGGCCAGATAGAGGCGGCGCTCGTCGGCCAGGATCGGCGGAAGTCCGGCCAGCCCTTCCCGACGCAACTCAATGTAATGATCCTTGGCCAGCAGGCTCAGCGTGTGCTGGGCCTGTTCCACGACGAATTCGATCTGGCAGGGCCGGAACTGCGGTTCGGTGCTCAGGCCCTTGACGCAATCGGCCATCTGTTTGACCTGGTCCTGAATCCGGCGCGCGCTGGTCTTCAGCAAGCCCAACACGTCCCGGCTCAAGGCGCGCATCTGCTTCGTCTCGGCCGCCTCCGCCTCCCCCAAACCGTCCAGGAACTTTTCCAACTGGGGGCCGAGCAGGTCCACGCCGCAGAGCACGGGGGTGAGGAGGTTGCCGACGTCGTGCCCGATGTCGCCCAGCAATCGCCCGACCTCCGCGAACTTCACCTCCTCGGAGAGCCGCGCTTGCACGATCGCCGCCGACATCAAGGCGGAAATGATGGTCAGGATGGACAGGTCCTGCCGGCCCAGCCGGCCTCGGCGCTTGTTGAGCACCTCCAGCACCCCGATGGGCTTGCCTTCCCACGGTTTCAACGGCAAGGCGATCATGTCCCTGGTCTGATAGCCGATGCTGGCGTCCACGCGCGACAGGTGGCGGCGGTCCTTCGACACGTCCGGCGACAGGTACGGCTTGCCGGATTTGAACACGGCGCTCGCGATGCCCTCATCCCAGGGGATCGCCATGCCGCGCAAGCGCTTGGCTTTCTGCCCGATCACGTGGCGGAAGACCAGTTGTTTGGAGGCCGGATCAGCCAGGAGCACCGAAGCCGCGTCGGCCCCCACGACCTCCAGGGCTGCGCGGAGCGCGTGACTGATCAGCGCATCCACGTCCGTATGGCGAGACAGGGCCTGGCTGATC
>JBJTAZ010000039.1:0-2548 GCA_046091085.1 Nitrospiraceae bacterium | reverse complement strand
GGTCGGCGCGATCGGGGCCGAGACCGTAGAAGCGGATGAGCTTCCAGTCGCCCACGCGCACCCACGTCGAGGCGAGTCCGCCGCTCCTAAGAAACAGCATTTGTTAATCGTTGGGGCGCAACGTTGGTCCAGTTTCTATCCGGTCCCGGCCAAAATCCGATTTTGGGGATTTGGCTGGTAGGAAACTGGATCTTCAGGGGGTCGGATCGGGTGGGGGTTATCAGTGGCGATGATGCCGTTGACCTTCACGGTGATGTTGCCGCCGCGGGCGGCGATGGTCATCTCGTTCCACTCGTCGGGCTTGAGATACTTCGCCTCGGCTTCGAGCGCCGGCTTTGCGGGAATCCACTTGCGGCCGTAGCTCTCATAGATGCCGCCAGTGCCGGTCTGCGGCGGACCGACCTGGACTTGCAGGCCGTGCGCCTTCTCCGGCTCCTTGATGATTGTGCGGATGTAAAAGCCGCTGTCGCCGGTCTGGCTCTTGAATTTGAACCGCACGGTGAAGTCCTTGAACTGCTTGTCGCTCACGAGCAAGCCGTAGAGCTTCTCTTTGTTGGCCCGGCCGACGAACGCGCCGTCCTCTACCGTCCATTTGCCGTCGCCGACGGGATGCCAGCCGGCGAGCGTCTTGCCATCCATCAACGGTTTCCACGCGGGGCCGGCCATCGCTGGCCGCGCGGCAAGCAGGCACGAGGTCAAGGTGAGACAGCAAAGGCCACGGGCGGTCATCGGATGTTTCAGATCAGTTTCTCCTTTCACAAGATGCCAGCGTTAGTGCTACGCAGCGGTGTGCGCCTCAGGTCGCCGCCACCGGCTCGAGGTAGATTGCGTGCAGCTTCGCGTCCTCGGGGCGGACGCCGAGGAACTCGACCTGCAGGTGGACTTCGCCGAGTGATTCTCCGAGGACGTTGCCTTGTTTCCAAGTGAGCGGCGCGCGGAAACTCGTGGCGGAGACGACGGCGGCATCGGCGCCGCTGTAGCCGGCGATCGGGCGGAAGGTGTCGTCGAGCAGGCTCACGCGCAGGCTGGCATTGGCACCGAGGCCGGAGGCATTCAGGAAGGCCCGCACACGGCCCTGCGTGATCTGCACGGCACAACTGATCGCCTGTGGCGGATTGCGGGGAGCGCCGTACGGTTGCAGCGAGCCCAGGCGATCGCGTGGCCAAGTCACGAGGCGGAGGCCGGAGCCCGGGCCGGGTTTCCAGAGGGAAAACCAGTAGTAGGTCTGGTTGCCGACGTTTTCCATGCCCTGGCCTTGGACGAGGGCGGGAAACCCGTCGAAAGAACTTTCCGGCAGCTCGCGGGCGTGGACTAACCGGAAGCCGGGAATGGGCTCAACGTAGTGCAGGCCATCGTGCGTGAGGGCGAGCCCGAGGTCGATAGAGACGAAGCGACGGTCGCCCGTCGGATGCCCGTGCCATTGGCCGTAGAGGCCGAGCGCGACGCTGCCACGATTCCACAGGCCGGCGCCGACGTGAACCTCCTCGATGTCGCCAGACCGGCCTTCGCGCGAAGGTCCGGCCAGGTCCGGTGAACGGTCGAGCCCGACCGCGGCGCACGGCGACCAGTGCTCGAAATCCTTCGAAACCAAGGTGGCGAGCTTCCGCGCCACAAAAGGGCCATGCCCGCTGGCGTTGTCCTGACCGTTGACGTAGTACTTGCCCTTCCACTTCATCCCCCCGGTCATTTCGAAGAAGGGCCCGACAGGATTCAGCTTGGAGGGCGTCCAGCGCAGGCCGTCGGGACTGAACGCTACGTTGAACGTAATCCCCTCGAGCTTCCTGATCTCGTAGGCGAGCTTGTAGCGCCGGGCGGGGTTGGGATCCTCGGGTTCGTAGAGGACCACGGCGGCGGACTCCAGCCAACGCACGGGCAAATCGACGAGGTTGTTGGCTTTCGAGCCCTTGTACTCGACCAGGCCGAGATTCGGTTTGTCCCAGCGGATGCCGTCGTCGCTCGTGGCGTAGCAGAGGGACTTGTCGTCCTCCGACGGCCCGCCCCCGCCGCCGAGCATCGTGCGGGTCTGGCCCTGGCTGCCGATGTACCAGAGGTGAAACTTGCCGTTGATGCGAATGATGCTGCCGTAGTAACGCACGACTTGGTCGTGGGCGCCGGTGGCACCAGGGCGCAGGACCAGGGAACGCCCGCCTCCCGGGTGCAGGTGCGTCTGGAGCTGCCACTGGTAGGGGAACGCGCGGTTGTCGAAACCGAAGAGCACGGCCTCTTGGTTGATGATCTCGCCGCCCGGAAGATCAGAAAGCCGGATGGACGTCGCCGCAAAGCAGACGCCGCTTGCCAGCAATAGGACCAGGAGGGACGCGCTCCGTCGCGTCCGTTTACACCTTGCGGCCACGACGGAGCGTGGCTCACCAACTGCACTGTATCGTTGTTTCATTGTTCTCCTTCTGGTTTTGTACTGTCGGCCAGCGCAGACAAATCGGCGCCAATTCCACGACAACTGGTGGAAAACCGGATCCTGCTGGGGTTGGGCCGGGAGCGGCTGTGGGCGGCTTGGTCACGGTTTGTTCCGGATGGTGTAGCTGAAAAG
>JBJTAZ010000038.1:0-6698 GCA_046091085.1 Nitrospiraceae bacterium | reverse complement strand
GGCCGGCGAAGCCGGCGGCGAGGACTGTTTGAAGGTCCATTCCAGCGAAGCTGCGAATGGAACGAGTTCCGCAGCCGAGTCCGAGGCGAGCTTAGTGCGGATCGAGCCGTAGCCACTGAGCAGGCAGGACCGGCCAGGCCGGTATCCGAATCGACCGATTTACGAGGGGAGATTAGCTGGCGAGGCGAGAATTAGTCAGCTTCCGGCTCCGACGAGCCGTGTTTGTGGGTGACCTTGTCTTCGTCGAAGAGCTCGGCCATTTCGTCGGCGATCATGTCCCGGTCGTTGGGAACGGAGATCAGCGGGATTTCTTTTCGAGCCTTGGGCTCAGACCCCGGTTCCGGCGACGGCGGTGAGGTTTTGGGCGTATCCATGGACACAGTATACACGAACTAGGCGGCGCTTGCCGGGATTACTCGAAGGCTTCCAGCGAGGAGGCTTCTGGGAACTGGTGCTTGCAGGCCTTGCAGGTCACCAGATAGATGGACTCACGAACCGACATGACGATGCGGAAGTCCAGGTCCACGCCCTTCTGCTCGCAGGCGGGGCAGGTGATCTCCTTGAGCCGGTAGGGCACGTCCGGCTGGGTCCGCAGGTAGAACTCCATGTTGGTATAGACGGGAAAGGAGTAGCGGCACTTCAGGCAGGCGCCTTTCCAGTCGCCGTCCGGCTGCATGGTCCGGCGGTCGATCATGAAGCCGTTGGTCTTGCAGATGGCGCAACGGACCGAGCCGAGTCGCGATTCGACCTGTTCGACGGTGAGAGATGGCATGGATCTCGGCTCCTATCCTTGGCTTTCGGCTGCTGTTCGCAGTATACCGGCCCCGTTCCCTGCTCCGCAACGACGCTTTGACGGTTTCTCAGCATTTGCGCTATATTCCCTTCCCATGCATTTCGTCAACGAACAGTTGCTGGTCGGCAACATCGACGATGCGCAGAAGCCGCCGCCCTTCGTCGGCAGCGTGCTTTTCCTGTCTGGGGAGCATGCCATCTCGCCGCCCAAGGGCGTGGCCTACAACTACATCCCGCTGAAGGAATTCGGCCAGGCCGATCCCAAGGACGTGAAGGCCGCCGTGGATTGGATGGTGCAGCAGCCGCCGACCAACAAACTGCTGATTTGCTGCCGGGCCGGCATGGGACGATCGGTTTCGATGGTCATGGCCTATCTGGTCTGCGTGAAGGGGATGAGCTATGCCGATGCCGAGAAGCTCCTCAAAGCGCGGCGGCCCGGCGCTACTCCGATTCCTCACTTGCAGGACACGATCGAGCAGGTGAAACGACTGCGCCAATCCGGCCAGGGGGCCAACCCCAATGCCCCGCCGCACCGGTTCTAGCCGGCAGTCCAGCCGCCCTTCTCAAGGCCTCAGGCTCATCCAGCAGCAGGTTGCCACGTGCACCACCTGCGACTCCATGAAGCCCTGGCGGCGCTTCAGTTCCGAGGCTCAGGGGACCGCGGGCACCGGCTACTTGTTGGTCGGAGAAGCGCCAGGGGCTCGAAGCTTAGCAAACGACCGGCGGTTCAGCGGACCGGCCGGACAGTTGATCAGGCGGGCGTTGCGGCAGGTCGGACACCCTCGCTACCGGGATTTGGAAGATCTGTTCTATATGACCGATGTGGTCAAGTGCCATCCGGCCCATCCGGCCAATCCTTCGGCCAATCGAGCGCCAAGGCGATCCGAGATGAAGGCCTGTGCCGGTTACCTCAGCCAGGAGTTGGCCGTCCTGCGGCCCTCCGTCATCCTGACGTTCGGCAAGGCTGCGGAGCGGTCGGTGGTGGAAGCCGTCGAGCAGGACGCTGCATTGAAAAGCCATGTGCGGCTCATGGCCTTTCCCCATCCCTCGCCGCGCAACCAACGGACGATCTTGCAGGCCTATCCGTCGATGCAGGCTTTCGAGCGGGCCGTCGCCCGCACCCTACGTTCGCTCATTGTAAAGCTGGACAAGGATCAGCGCGATGCCTGAATTGCCCGAGGCGGAAGTCGTCGCTGACCAGCTCCGGGCGCGGATCGTGGGCGCCAGGCTGACGGATTGCTGGGTGGGTCGCAGGGACATCATCCGCGAAGGGTTCTCGGCGCTCGCCTGGTATCGGGGCGCCACCATCACGGCCGTTGAGCGGAGGGGGAAAAGCGTCGTCCTCACTTGCACTAAAGCGGGGGAGCACCGGTATATCGTGGCGGAGCTCGGGATGACGGGGCTTTTATTGTTTCGCCTGCATGTTCCTGCGTTCGAGAAGCACATCCACGTGAGGCTGACGTTGGAGGGAGGCAAGGAAGGGGCATTGCTCTACTGGAACCCGCGCCGGTTCGGGCGGATGTCCCTGCTGGACCGGGCCGGGCTGTCACGCTATACGGAGCGGCGGTTCGGCTGCGATCCCCTGACAGTGTCCTGGGAAGATTTTCGCAAGGTGATGCAGGCCAGGCGAGGCAAGCTCAAGGCGCTGCTCATGCACCAGCAGGTGATCGCCGGCATCGGCAATATCTACGCGAACGAAATCCTTTACCGGGCCAGACTGCATCCGGCCAGACAGGCCAGTCGCTTGACGGTCTCGGCGATCCGCCGCCTCTATGACGTGATGCGGCAGGTGCTGAGCGAGGCTATCAGGGCCGGCGGCTCCAGCGTCCGGGATTTCTTCGCGCCGGACGGGAGCGAAGGGCAGTACAAAAGGCAACACCTGGTCTATGGGAAAGCAGGCTCGCCCTGTCCCGCCGGCTGCGGCAAGACGATCAAGCGGATCATGGAGAGCAGCCAGCGCAGTTCGTTCTATTGTCCCGGCTGCCAAAGAAGAGGCGCGACATGAAGCGGTTTTGGGCAGGGGTTCTGGCCGGCGCCGCCGGCCTCTTGTTGGTGGTGGCGTTGGTCGGCTTGATTCCGACCACAGGCTTGGAAGGGGTGGACGATCGGATGATCATCCATCGGATGCGTCTCTGGGAGAAAGCGGCGAAGTTTTATATCCGCCACCGGGAGTTCCAACGGTTGGCAGAAGAAGCGGCAGGCGGAGAGACTGATCCGCAACGGCGCGCGTTGCGGCTGATGGAGTGGACGCGGAGCCAGGTGAAACCGATTTCTCAGGGAATGCCGTTTGTGGATGACCATATCTTGCACATCGTGCTGCGCCACTATGGCAACGATGGCCAATTGTCCGAGGTCTTTACGGCCTTGACTAAGTATACGGGGAACGAAGGGCGGTGGGAAGCCTACAGGCCTCCGAGAGCCAAAGCGCGCGTGGCCCTCTGTTTCGTCGAATCGAATGGGCAATGGTGGGTCTTGGATGTCTGGAACGGAGGCTGGTTCGAAACTCCGTCCGGACGCATCGCTTCGATCGAAGACTTCAAGCATCCGGAGCAATTACGCCGGCGTGGGTCGGCTCCGGAGGTGCTTGAAGGGACTCCCTACTTGGACTATTTTCGGGATGCCGAGCGCATTTTCCAACGAAGCTTTTCGAGGGCTAGGGGGCAGATGCCCTGGCCCCGGTTGTTGATGTGGTTGGGGTTGGAGCCGGAGGATGGAGAATGGCATCCGGCAGGGGTCTCCAACCCTTGACAGCATTGCTTGACTTTCCCTATAGTTAGCGCTCCCTTCCAGGCTGTGGAACCCGGGCCAACCCCCTCGTGACCAGCTGGCGATAGGGCCATTGTCCTGAAAAAATGGGCCTTTTGGTTGATTGCCAGGAAGCTGGAATCTCTCTAGAATCCAGCGCTTCCAGTAGGAATCAGCCGCCGTCCCGACGCGGTCGGTTTCGGTCATTCAATAAGGAGAAGACACCCCATGGCGAAGGTGCTTGAAGGGCCCGGGATGGGCCTGATGAAGAAGTGGGGCATCACCGTACCCAATTACGTGGTCGTGACCTCGGTCGAGCAGTTCAACGAGCTCGCCAAGGTGAACGACTGGATTCAACAGGGCAAGCTGGTGGCCAAGGCCCACGAGGCGCTCGGCTCCCGCTTCAAGCTCGGCCTGGTCAAGGTGAACCTGGACCGGAAGGGCGCGGAGGCGGCGGTCAAGGAGATGCTGGGCAAGCAGGTGGGCAGCATCACCGTCGCCCAGGTCATCGTCTCGGAGATGATTCCGCACAAGGAAGAATATTACGCCTCCGTCAAGTCCACGAGGACCGGCAGCGAAATCCTGCTGGCCAACTGCGGCGGCATTGAAGTGGAGTCCAACTGGGATCGGGTCAAGAAGTTGTCCGTGGAAGCAGGCGAGAAGCCGGCATCGGCCGATCTGGACAAGCTGGCGAAGGAGGCAGGCTTCACCGGTCCGGTGGCCAAGAAGATGGCCGAGTTCGCCAACAAACTCTTCACCTGCTTCGATAACGAAGACGCGCAATATCTGGAAGTGAACCCGGTGGTCGTCCGCGAGAGCGACGGAGAACTGATCGCGCTGGACGCGGTGACGCTGCTCGATGGTGACGCCAAGTTCCGCCATCCGGATTGGAACTTCCAGTTTGCCGCGGAATTCGGCCGGGCCTACACCAAGGACGAGGTCGAGGTCATGGCGGTGGACTCCAAGATCAAGGGGTCGGTCAAGTTCATCCAGATCCCCGGCGGCAACATCGCCATGCTGCCGGCCGGCGGCGGCGCCAGCGTCTATTATTCGGACGCGGTCGTGGCCCGCGGCGGCCAGCTCGCCAACTACGCCGAATATTCCGGCGATCCGCCGGACTGGGCCGTCGAAGTCCTTACCGAGAAGGTCGCGTCCCTGCCGGACATCAAGCACATCATCGTGGGCGGCGCGATCGCCAACTTCACGGATGTGAAGAAGACCTTCGGCGGCATCATCGCCGGCTTCCGCAAGGCCAAGGGCGAAGGCAAGCTCAAGGGCGTGAAGATTTGGGTGCGTCGCGGCGGGCCCAACGAGAAGGAAGGCTTGGAACTCATGCGGAAGCTGAAGGACGAAGGTTTCGACATCAACGTCTTCGACCGCAACACGCCGCTGACCGACATCGTCGACATGGCCCTGGCGGCAAACAAGTAACATCCAACAGGCAGGCTAAAGGGGATATCCCGATGAGCATTCTGGCGAACAAGGACACGCGGGTGGTGATTCAGGGCGGGGTCGCGGGGGTGAACGCCGCGCGCCGCATGGCGGAGTTTTGCTATCTCAACAAGAAGTCGCTGTACGTCGAGGCGTTCGTGTATCCACCGGACGCGGGCAAGACCAACGAGGTGCCCTACGGCAGCGGCCTGCTGGCCATTCCCGTATATAAGACCGTGGCCGAAGCCACGAAGAACCATCCGAGCATCAACACGAGCCTCGTGTACATCGGTGCGGATCGAGCCTGTGCCGGTACGATGGAAGCCCTGAACGATCCCCACATCAAGCTCGTGTCCATGATCACCGAGGGCGTGCCGGAGAAGGACGCCAAGCTGCTGGCCAGGCAGGCCACCAAGCTGGGGAAGGTGTTCAACGGCCCTTCGTCCATCGGCATCATCTCCGCCGGTTCCTGCCGCTTGGGCGTGATCGGCGGCGCCTACGACAATCTGGTTTCCTGCAAGCTCTATCGGGAAGGCTCCTTCGGCGTCATCACCAAGTCCGGCGGCCTTTCCAACGAGATCATCTGGATCTGCTCCCAGTTCGCGGACGGCATCACGACGGCCATCGGCATCGGCGGCGACGCCTATCCCGGCACGGACTACGTCAGTTACCTGGAAATGTTCGAGAACGATCCGAAGACCAAGGCCGTGGTCATCGTCGGCGAGATGGGCGGCGATCTGGAAGAGCGGGCAGCCGAGTGGTACGGGGCCAAGAAGCGGCGGATCAAACTGTTGGCCGTCGTGTCCGGTTTCTGCCAGGAGAACCTTCCCAAGGGCATGAAGTTCGGCCACGCCGGCGCGAAGGAAGGGATGAAAGGCGAAGGCTCGGCCCGGTCCAAGTCGGATGCGCTCAAGAAGGCGGGGGCCATCGTGCCGCCCACGTTCGGCGCGCTGGGGCCGGCCATCAAGGAAACCTACCAGGAGTTCGTCAAGAGCGGCCAGATCGTGCTGGTGGCCGACGTGCCGGCCGCCGAGGTGCCCAAGCTCCCGAAGACGGTCGAGCAGGCCATGCGGGACAACGAAGTCACCGTCGTGCCGCTGATCCGCACCACGATCAGCGACGACCGGGGCGACGAACCCTGCTACGACGGCTATCCCGCCTCCGAACTGATCAACAAGGGCTATGAAATTCCGCACATCATGGGACTGCTGTGGGACAAGCGGCTGATCTCCAAGCAGGAGGCGGAGATCGTCAAGCGCATCCTCATGCTGTCGGCCGACCATGGCCCCTGCGTGAGCGGCGCCTACGCGACGATCCTCGCGGCCTGCGCGGGCATCGGCCTTTCCCAGGCCGTGGCCGCCGGCATGATCATGATCGGCCCCCGGTTCGGCGGCGCCGTGACCGACGCGGGCCGCTGGTTCAAGTACGCGGTGGACAACAAGATGACCGTGGACGATTTCCTCGGCTACATGAAGAAGAACGTCGGGCCGGTCCCCGGCATCGGCCACCGGGTCAAGAGCCTCCGGAACCCGGACAAGCGGGTCAAGGAACTGGTCGGCTACGTGAAGAGCCTGAACATCAAGACTCCCTGCCTGGACTTCGCGCTCCAGGTAGAGCAGGTGACGGCGGCGAAGAAGGACAACCTGATTCTGAACGTGGACGGGACGATGGCGGCGGTGCTGGTGGATATCGGATTCCCGGTGGACAGCTTGAACGGGTTTTTCATTTTG
>JBJTAZ010000037.1:0-2897 GCA_046091085.1 Nitrospiraceae bacterium | reverse complement strand
ATCATCGCCCGCAAGCGTCATCACGCAAAACGGCGAACAACCGATTCTCTCCACGAACCGCGTGCTGAAGGCACGCCGGATCACAGCCTGGGGTTTCCCAACCCCAGGTGGATGGCCGATTTATTTCGGGCGTGCTGCAGGCACGCGGGCGGGCGGCGCAGGGGTTTTAGCCCCTTTTGCACGAACTCGTGCATCCTTTCGGCCTTTCTCTGATCAAGCCCGGGATCTCCACACGACCAGGGCTCCGTTGTGTTGCTGCGGCTGATCTCGTCCGACTCGACACAACCGCGCTCCACCAAGTAGGTGAACAATCTATGGCGCCCTGTCATCGTTGGATTTCTGCGATTCAGACACTCAAAAGCGGTAGCTGAATGTTTCGGTAAACCGAGGTTTTTGACGCCCCTCCCCGGCTTTTCCTTAATTTCTTCTCGGAGGAGTGCTTTTGCGCTGGATATCTGCATGTATTAATGATTAACAGATTCAGACATGAGCGACCTTGCCCCCAGACTTCGCCAGGACCTTTGGCGCACGTACAAGGCTCTCGCCCATACCCTGCGCACTCTCCAGGTCGATCTGCCCATGGTCCAAGGCTCCCTCTACCAACTCCGCCGCAAATGCGGCAAACCCAACTGCCGTTGCGCTCAGGGCGATCTCCACGCCTCATGGGTCCTCACCCGTAGCGAATCGGGTAAGAGTCGCCTCTATTCCGTCCGGGCTGATCAGCGCCCCGCCTTGCGTCCCCTCGCGCGCGAGTACCGTCGCTGGCAGGCGGCCCGGGCTCGCCTGGTCAAACAATCCACCCAACTGGTGGCCCTCATCGACCAACTCGCCGATCAGCGCCTCCAGAAGTGGCCTCCTCCCGATGGATCTCGAACTTCTTGAACCGCATCCCCACCGCGTGTTGGAGGCGTTCCGGTGTGGCGAGTTCGACGGTCTGGAGATCCTCGGCCAGGCCGACGAGAAGGCCTTCTTCGAGCTCTGCCTGCGCGAAGGGATCCTCAAGTCGCTCGCCGTCTCGATGCCTTCGGAACGGGAACGGGAGGAGGTTCCCAAGTGGTTCATCCTCGCCGCCAACCTCAGTCTGAAACTCCACGGCGAGCACGCCTTCCTGGCTTGGGACCGGGTCGTCCGTTGCGGTGGGCTTTTGGGTGCTCTGGACCCCAGGCTGGCGGCCAAACATCTGGATCCGGAGAGCCGGCAGGTGGTGCTCGAATGTCAGGGCTTCAATCTCAAGAACCACTACGACCGGCAAAGCCCCTGCGACCAGGACACCCTCCGGAAGTTCGTCCTGGATGTCTCCGCAGAGAAGTGGCTGGGCTGGTTCAATGGCGCTGTCCAGGAGGAGTTTCAAGCCCGCGGCTTCTTCGATCCGGACGGGGTTTTCGTCGGGGATGGCAGCTACCTCTTCGTTCCCGACAACCCCGCCTACGAAGGCTCGGCGGTGATGTGGTTCGACGAGCACAACCACCCGGTCGATTACGATAAACTCGACCCGCAGGAACGGAAGCGGGCGCACCTGGAGCGTTGCTACAAGTGGGTCAGCCTGCTGCACCTGCGTGGAGAGTCCTACGTCTATGCCGCCGTCGCGTTGGTGCCCGGTAATGCGCACGAACTGCCGGTCCTCTACAAGCTGGTGGAGGACTTCGTGCGCCGGGTCGGTCCTGGTGTCCTCAAGCGCCTGATCCTGGACCGGGGCTTCATAGATGGCGCCCGCATCGCCTACTGCAAGAACGTGCTGGGGGTCGACGTGCTGATCCCAATCAAGAAGAACATGATCTTGTGGGAAGACGCCTGGGCTTTGTCGAAGACTCAAACCTGGCAGAAATGGGTCGAACCGCAGCGGCCCACCGCACCCAGAATCAAGCGGCCGGAGGTGATCGAACGGCGGGAGCGGACCCGCCAGCAAACCCTGGCCTGCCAGAAGGCGCAGGAACCTCCACCGGATCCGTCGACGGTGCTCGCGCGACACGAGCTGTGCGCCATCCCGGGATTTCAATGGACCGAGGCCTCCCTGCCACTTCAGGTCGTGCTCGTGCGGCGCACCTATGCCGACGGACACCAGGATTGTTGGGGGCTCATGGACACACGGGCCGTCGACGATCCACAGGGTCCACCCGCCGAGTACGCCCGGCGCACGACGATCGAGGAGCGTCACCGGCAGCTCAAGTGCTTCTACGACCTGACCGACTTCCGGTCCCGCTCCCTGAACGCGGTGAGTGCGCAGGTGGTGTTTGTCCTGTTGAGTTACACGCTACGGCAGTGGCAGCTGTGGAAGACACAACGCCGGGATCTGGCAGGCAAACATCCCCGGCAGGTCCAGCGGGGGTTGGAAGTGGAGCAGCAGTTCGTGGTGATCTACCTGGGGCATGCCTACCTGCAACTGCCGTTGCTCAGCTTCACACGGGAACTCCTTGAGCTGGAGCCAGCGGCGCGTGAACGGGCATTGGAAAAGATCCGACGGATGGAGCAGAGCTTCCTGAGTCCGATTGCCAATCCCCGACCGCCCTGAACCGACAACCAATCCCACCTGACCGACTCAGTCCGGGCCGATCCCGGAACCGAAACCCGACTCTGTGAGTCACCGCAGATGACGGAAGGCGATTTCGTCTCGCCACATTCACGGCTCCCTCCCACCGACTCTCAGTCCCTGTGTCCGGTAGCTCTCCGGCACCTTCCCGAACCGACCCCAAGGAACGTCAACTTCCCGTTCCAAATCACAAATCGGCACAAACTCGTCATTGAGTGTCTGAATCGCAGAGACGCACACGAAGCGCTTGACGCCCCACTCTCAGCGGGATATAGGCGACGCGACAATCCGCTTAGGCGTCAGCGCTTCCGGTCTCCCGGTGCGGGCTCGCTCTGCCCGTGGCTGGTCGTGCCCGGACGGGCTCCCGCCC
>JBJTAZ010000036.1:0-8007 GCA_046091085.1 Nitrospiraceae bacterium | reverse complement strand
TGTCTACGCAGTCCGAGAACAAGGTGTTCGGGAAAATCATCGGGGAGATCAAAACGGACGTGGAGAGCGGCTCCACCTTCGCCGACGCCATCAAGAAGAAGCCTAAAGCCTTCGACGAGCTCTACGCGAACATGATCCATGCGGGCGAGATCGGCGGGTTGCTGGACACTGTCCTGGTGCGCCTGGCGGTGCACATGGAGAAGTCCATGAAGCTCAAGGCCCAGATCAAGTCCGCGATGGTTTATCCTGCCGCCATCCTGGGCGTATCCATTATCGTGATCTCGGTGTTGATGGTGTGGGTGATTCCGATCTTCGCCAAAATGTTTCTGGAAATGTCCGGCGGGAAGGCCGGTCTGCCGGGGGCGACGCAGTTGGTCATCGATGCCAGCGACTTTATGCAGGCCAATATTCTCTATCTGATCGTTGCCGGGGTGGCGGGGGTCCAGGGATTCAAGACATACTATGCGACGACCAAGGGCCGCTACAACGTGGACAAGATGGCGCTCAAGATTCCGGTCATGGGCGATCTGATCCGCAAGGCCTCGGTGGCCAAGTTCACGCGGACGCTGGGCACCTTGATCACCAGCGGCGTGCCGATTCTCGAGGGCCTCACCATCGTGGCCAAGACCTCGGGCAACAAGGTGGTGGAGGAAGTGATCATCGGGGCGCGAGGCAGCATCAGCGAGGGGAAAACGGTCGCGGAGCCCCTGTCGAAAAGCGATGTCTTTCCGAAAATGGTCATTCACATGATCTCCGTCGGAGAGTCCACCGGCGCCTTGGACGCCATGCTGACCAAGATTGCCGATTTTTACGACGAGGAAGTGGATGCGGCCGTGGCTTCTCTGACCGCGCTGTTGGAGCCCATGATGATGGTGTTTCTGGGCACGGTCATCGGCTTTATCGTGATCGCCATGTATTTGCCGATCTTCAAGATGGCCTCGGTCGTCGGGTAGGTGGGGCGGCCGGATGGCGGACATGCTTTCCGGCTTCGTGCTGCGTGGCTCGTCAGCGCCCCTCGTGTCCGGTCTCTCGCGTAAGCGTTGTAGTCGCAGGACCATCCTGAACCCAGGAGCCTATGGAAGACCTGCGGGGCAAGCTGCATTGGTTGATGGGCCTGCGGGTGGTGGTGGTGACACTGCTGCTGGGGCTCTCGCTGGCCTTCCAGATCGCCAAGGGCGAACTGGTCTTCACCTTCTATGCCCTGATCGTCTTCACCTACGCGATCACGATTGCCTATGCCCTCGCGCTCCGGTACCTGCACGAGCCGAAAACCCTGCGGTCGCTGGCGTTGTTTCAGGTGGGAATGGACCTGCTGCTGGAGACGTTCCTGGTCGCCAACACCGGGGGTGTCGAAAGCCCGTTTACGCCCCTCTACGTCATCACCGTCGCCCTGGCCAGTTTGATCCTCCGGCGGCGCGGGGGTTTGGTGACGGCCGGGGTGTCAGTCATTCTGTTCGGGGTGCTGACCAACATTCAGCTCTATGGGCTGCTGGCCGGCCGCGGGTGGCTGCTGCCCAGCCGCCTGTCTCCGGCGGAAGCCATTCAGACCTTGTCGTTGAACGGTCTGGCGCTGGTGCTGGTGGGGTGGCTCAGCGGGACGCTGGCCGAACAGCTCCGGCGAACCGGCCAATCGCTGATCGAGAAGGAGCGGGGGTTGATCCGCCTGCAGGCGTTCCACGAGAACGTCGTGCAAAGCATCAACAGCGGCTTGTTCGCCACGGACCCGGAGGGGCGGATTACGTCGTTCAACCGCGCGGCGCAGGACGTGACGGGCTATCCGCTGGAGGCGACATTAGGGAAGCCCTGGTGGGAGGTCTTTCACTGGCAGCAGGGGGACCTCTTCGGCGGGGTCCCGTCGCATCTGTCCGAACCGCATACCTTCGAAGCGGAGGGGAAGCGGGCCGACGGAAGCCGTCTGGTATTGGGCATGACGCTCTCGCCGCTGACGGAACAGGGCATGCAGACCGGCCTGGTGGGCGTCTTCAAGGATTTGACGCAAATCCGGGACATGCAGGAGGAGATGCGCCGCAAGGAATGGCTGGCCACGCTGGGCGAAATGTCGGCGGGCATGGCGCACGAGATCCGCAATCCGCTGGCCGCGCTGGCCGGCGCGATGCAGATGCTGCGGCGGGACGTGGTTTTGGAGGAGACGAACGCGCGGCTCATGGACATTGCGGTGCGCGAAGCGACGCGGCTGGACAACATCATTACGGAGTTCCTCCTCTATGCGCGGCCCCCGGCGCTCAATTTGAAAGAGTGCGACGTGAATGAGGTGCTGAGCGAGACGTTGGACCTGCTCCGCCATCACGCGGCATCGAGGCCGGACATTCAGATCGCGGCGCAGTTGAAGCCGGGGCCCATGACCGCCCGCGTCGATCCGGATCAGATCAAGCAGGTGTTCTGGAACCTGGCCACCAACGCCTTCGAAGCCATGCCGGCGGGCGGTCGGCTTACGATCTCGACGGGGCGGCGGTGGGTCGGGGCCGGCGCGCGCAGCGGCGACGTGATCGAAATTACCTTCCATGACACGGGAGAGGGCATCAAGCGCGAGGCGCTGGACAAAATCTTTCTGCCGTTCTTCACGACCAAGATGGACGGGTCCGGGCTCGGGCTGGCCGCCGTGCATCGGATTGTGGATTTGCACGGCGGGTGGATTCGTGTGGACAGCCAGGAGGGCAAGGGATCGCGTTTCGTCGTGTGTCTGCCGGTGTCGGCCCAGGAGGGGCCGCGCCTCTGGTACGAAGGCCGAGAACCATGGAGCAGGGAATCGTGGAAAAGATCCTGATCGTTGACGACGAACAGAGCATGCGGGACGTGCTGAGCATCATGCTCAAGCGCGCGGGCTATAGCGTGACGGTGGCCGCCGACGGCGAGGAGGCCCTGGTCCAGTTGGGCAAGGACATCTTCGACCTCGTCATCACCGACCTCAAGATGCCGAAGGTGGGCGGCCTGGACGTGCTCAAGGCGGTCAAGGACTCGTCCCCCGACACGGTGGTGCTGGTCGTCACCGCCTTTGCGTCCACCGAGACGGCGGTCGAGGCGATGAAACGCGGGGCGTACGACTATGTGACCAAGCCGTTCCAGATCGACGAGGTCCAACTGATCATTCGCAACGCGCTGGAGAAGCGGCGGCTGTCGACCGAAAACATGCTGCTCAAGCGGGAGCTGGCCAGTCAGTCCTCGTTCGCCCAGATCGTGGGCCAGAGCGATGTGATGCAGAAAGTCTTCGACCTGGTCCGCAAGGTGGCGGACAGCAAGAGCAACGTGCTGATCTGCGGGGAAAGCGGGACGGGCAAGGAGTTGGTCGCCCGCGCGATTCATTACAACAGCGCGCGCAGCCGCTATGCCTTCGTCGCTGTGAATTGCGGGGCGCTGCCGGAGCCGCTGCTGGAAAGCGAGCTGTTCGGGCACATGAAGGGGTCGTTCACGGGGGCCGTGTCCAACAAGGCCGGCCTGTTCGAAGTCGCCAACGGCGGGACCATTTTCCTGTACGAGATCGGCGACACGACGCCTACCATGAAGGTGAAGCTGCTGCGGGTCATTCAGGAGCGCGAGTTTCGACGGGTCGGCGGCATCCGCGATCTGAAAGTGGACGTGCGCATCATCGCCGCCACCAACAAGGATTTGGAAAAGGCGGTCGCGGACGGCAGCTTCCGCGAGGATATCTACTACCGGCTGGACGTGATTCCCATCAACCTGCCGCCCCTGCGCATGCGTCCGGGTGACATCCCGCTGCTCGCCAAGCATTTTCTGGAGCGGTTCGCCAAGGCCGGCGGCAAGCCGGTCCCGGCCTTGACCCCCGAGGCGATGCACCTGCTGCTGGCCCATGAGTGGCGGGGGAATGTGCGCGAGCTGGAGAATCTGATCGAACGGGCGGTAGCCTTTGCCTCCGGCCCGCAGATTACGAATGTGGATATCGACAGTTGGCTCCACCGGCCGGCGACTTCGCCCCAGGGCGGATACCCCACCGATCTGCCGGCAGAGGGGTTGGACTTGGAAGAGCTGGTCAACCGCATCGAAAAGGAGCTCCTGCTCAAGGCGCTGGAGCGGGCCCAATGGGTCAAGAAAAAAGCGGCCAGGCTATTGAAACTCAACACCCGGTCCTTCCGCTACCGTCTTGAAAAGTATGCCATCAAAGGCGGGTGGGACGACGACGACAAGTCAGAATGACGAGCGACGAACGATGAATCGAAACGCGGATGAATCGGTGGTAACGGTCTGCGCTCCGGCAAAGGTCAACCTGATCCTCCGGGTCCTGGATCGGCGGCCAGACGGGTACCACAACCTCTGGTCCCTCATGCACACGGTGGACGTGGAGGACGAATTGCACATGCGGGTGGCCGCAGAGCCTAGCCAGGCGTCTCCGATTCACTTGACCTGCGACGATCCCTCCTTGCCGACGGATGGTCGCAATTTGGTCCGGCGCGCTGCGGAGCTGGTGCTGGAGCGGGTTGTGGCGTTGGGCCGGCCGCCACAGGCCCTGGAAATTCGCCTGAGCAAACGAATTCCGATGGGTGGCGGACTCGGAGGCGGCAGCAGCGATGCTGCCGCGACCATCGTGGGGTTGAATCAGTTGCTGGGCCTGGGTTGGTCCGTCAGCGAAATGGCGAAACTGGGGGAATCGCTGGGCAGCGATGTGCCGTTTTTTTTGTTTGCCCCCTGCGCGCGGGTGAGGGGGCGGGGAGAGTGTGTGGCCCCCTTGGCGCTGGCCGGCCAGCGGTGGATCGGGTTGGTGTACCCCGGATTTCCGATCGAGACTCGGTGGGCCTACCAATTTTTGGCCGTGTCGCGCCGCGAGGTGCGGCCGCTGTCGGCGACGCTCATCAAGCTGATGGGGCGCGATCGGCTGTCGTGGGACGAGATTGTGCCGTTGATGGAAAACGACTTCGAGGGCGCCCTGGCTCCGGTCCATCCGGCGCTCTCCGAGATCAAAGCCGAGTTGCTGCTGGCCGGGGCCGAAGGGGCGTTGTTGTCCGGAAGCGGCGCCACGGTCTTCGGCGTATTTCGTGACCGGGAGACGGCGGTTCGCGCCAAAGATCTGCTGGGCCGATCCGAGGGCCGGCGGGCCTTTGTCGCTCCGGCCGGAACCGGTCCTCTGTCCTGCAGTTAGCCGCCGATTGACCCGGCCGGGCACTGCCGCTCGGTTGACAGGGTCCTTTCTTTTCCGATACAGTGCCCACTTCTTGCCGAGACCACCCGAAAGGGAGGAGGGTCTTGGTGTGTCGGCTTGTAGGAGGGTGCCATGGACAAGGCACTAAAGCTGTTTTCCGGGAACGCCAACCAGGCGTTGGCGAAGGAAATTTGCGGGCATCTGGGCATCAGCCTCGGCGAAGCCACGGTGTCCTCATTCAGCGACGGCGAGATCCGGGTCCGGATTGAGGAAAACGTCCGGGGCGCCGACGTGTTCGTCATGCAGTCCTGTTGCCCTCCGGTCAATACGGCGATCATGGAACTCTTGATCATGATCGATGCGCTGAAGCGTTCGTCGGCGTACCGGATTACGGCGGTGATTCCCTACTTCGGCTATGCCCGGCAGGATCGTAAGGATCAGCCGCGGGTGCCGATTACCGCCAAGCTGATGGCGGATTTGATCACGACGGCGGGGGCGGATCGGGTGCTCACGATGGACCTGCACGCGGGGCAGAGTCACGGATTCTTCAACATGCCCGTGGACCATCTGTATGCCTTGCCGGACGTGCTCGATTACATCAGCAAGCGCGGGAATGGAGACCTAACCGTCGTCTCGCCGGATGCCGGCGGGGTCGAGCGGGCGCGGGCTTTTGCCAAGCGGCTTCAGGCTCAGTTGGCGATTATCGACAAGCGGCGCGAGGGGCCGAACAACGCTCAGGTGATGAACATTATCGGCGACGTCGAAGGCCGCAATGCCCTGTTGTTGGACGACATGATCGACACCGCCGGCACGATCGTACAAGGCGCTCAGGCTTGTGCGGACAAGGGCGCCCGGAACGTGTGGGCCGGCTGTACTCATCCGGTCCTGTCCGGGCCGGCGCTGGAGCGGCTGCAAGCCTCGTGTCTGACGGAAATTTTTGTGACGAATACGATCCCCTTGAATGGGAAAGAGCAACAGTGTCCTAAGTTGCGGGTGCTGTCGGTGGCGCCGCTGTTGGGCGAAGCCATTACCAGGATTCACGCGGAGGAATCGGTCAGCTCGCTCTTCGCGTAGCCGTCTGTGCAGAGGGTGGCGGATTCGCCCTCCGTCCATGTCACGCCGTGCCGGACACCCGCATGCTTGGCGGGAATGCAAGTCGGTCGGAGCCTGGCGGATTCGAATGAGCAGGTAACGGAAGGCCGGTCTGGCTTCCAGTGGGAGGAGAACCATGAAATTCGAGATGACGGCAGAAGTCAGGGAGAAGGCGGGCAAGGGAGCGGCCCGACAGTTGCGGCGGAGCGGGAAAGTGCCGGCCGTGCTTTACGGCGAAGGCGAATGTCTCCTGCTCACGGTGGACCCGGCGGCGGTGATCGCCATTCTGCGCGGCCATGCCGGCAGCACCGCGCTCATCAACTTGAGCCTGATCGGCGCCACGTCCAAGCCCAAGCGGACGACGCTGTTGCGGGAATATCAGACCGACCCGGTATCGGGCGAGTTGCTGCACGTGGACCTGTTCGAAATTTCCATGAGCAAGCCGATCCGGGTCAAGGTGCCGGTCCACGTGGTGGGGAGCATGCCGGCCGGCGTGAAGGAGGGCGGGGTGCTGCACCATAATTTGCGCGAGGTGCACATCGAGTGCTTGCCCTCCGCGTTGCCGGATGCCATTGAAGTGGACGCGTCGAACCTGGCGATCGGCCAGGGGGTGCACGTGAAGGAATTGACTCCAGTCGCCGGCGTCAAGATTTTGGATGAGGCCGACCACATGGTGGTGAGCGTCGCCGCGCCGATCTCTGAAGCCAAGCTGGAGGCCCTGCTGACAAGCGGCGCCGCAGCGGAAGAAGGCAAGGAGCCGGAAGTCATCGGCAAGGGCAAGGAAGAAGGGGCTGAAGGCGCCGAGAAGGCGGCTGCGCCCGGCGGTGAAGCCAAGGCAGGAGAAAAAGGCGAGAAGAAGGAAGCGGCGGCCGGTGCCAAGGCGGGTGAAAAGAAAGAGGCCGGCAAGGAGGAGAAGAAGAAGTAGCCTTGCGCCTGATCGTAGGGCTTGGCAATCCCGGCGATCGCTATGCCGGAACCCGGCACAATATCGGGTACCGGGTGGTGGAACGGGCGGCCGCTCGCTGGGCGATCCCTCTCAAGCCGGTTGGAGATGCGCGTCAGGGGCACGGGCGGGTTGGACCGGCGGATCGGCCCGTGGACGTGACCTTGGTTCAGCCCCTGGCCTGGATGAATCATTCCGGGCCAGCCATCAAGGCGGTTATGGAAGCTCTCGGCCTTGCGTCCGAGCAATGGCCAGACCGCCTCATCGTCGTGCACGATGACTTGGATTTGCCGCTGGGGCGCCTACGCGTCAAGCGCCGCGGAGGTCCCGGCGGGCACAACGGCATCCTCTCCCTCATTACCACTCTGGACACAGATGAGTTTTGCCGGGTGAAGCTCGGTATCGGGCGCCCCCCTTCCGGAATGGAGGCGGCCGATTATGTGCTGGCTCCGTTTGTCGCCGAAGAGGGGCCGTTGGTAGACGCGATGATCGAGCAGGCCCTGCTGGCCTTAGAGTGTCTGCTGACCGAGGGCATCGCAGCCGCAATGAATCGGTTCAATGCGGCAGAGCCGATCGCCGATGGCGAATAGTCGAACGAGGAAGAACCGGAGTCTCTAATGGGGTTATGTTGCGGAATGATCGGGCTGCCGAACGTGGGAAAGACCACTGTCTTCAACGCGCTTGTCGGCGGGAATGCCCTCGCGGCCAATTATCCGTTTGCGACGGTGGACCCCAATACCGGGGTCGCGCCGGTGCCGGATCCCCGCCTGCTGAAGCTCACGGAAATTTTTTCTTCGAAGAAGACAACGCCCAGCACCCTGGAGGTGCGCGATATCGCCGGCCTGGTCGAGGGGGCGAGCAA
>JBJTAZ010000035.1:0-2916 GCA_046091085.1 Nitrospiraceae bacterium | reverse complement strand
GTCGAGACCAAGGACACCCAGGCGGAGGCGCTCGCGACCATGGCCAAGCTGTTCACGGCCCAGGGTTTCGCCGCCGAGCGCACCGCGGCCGAGGTTCAGGTGCTGTTGGAGAAATCCACGGGCGACGCGGTCAAGGCCCTCGGCGTCCTGCAGTCCGAAATTTTCGGCAAGGGCAACGCCACCCCCGATGCCCGCAAGACCATCGAAAACATCGGGCTCCTGGAAAAAGTGTTGGCCGACAACGTCTTTTCCGGGCTCGACGCCGTGGACGACACGGAAGGGGAGGCCGAGCCACAGGCACCCCCGCCTGACCCTTACGCCCATTCCCTGGTGATTCTGGGTGGGGCCTCGGTGGCGGCCGTGGGCAACGCCACCACGGCGGGCACCCTCGTGCGGGGCGCCCAGGACAGCGTAGAACTCAACGTTTAAGGAGCATCACCATGTCGTACCGGCTGTTCGGAGCCACAAGCACCCTGCTCACCTACCCCGATTCGGCGACCGCCTTCACGGTGACGCCCAATTTCGCCTCCGAGGGGAGGACGCCCGCTTTTGAGCATTACACGAACCTCCTGCCGCTGCTGGAAGGCATGGCCGACGTGGCGGTGGCGGTCGCCGCCGAAGCGGAGGCCGTCCCCCTGCCGCCCGCCCCGGCGACCTTGCAGGATCTGGTGCTGGCTGGCCGCGCCCGGCTCAACCGGGAGCGGGCGCGGAGCGAGCGGGACGACCGGCGGGCGGCGCTGGAACAGATCCAGACGCTGCGGGAGCTGGTCCGGCCATGATGCGCAGCCTTCTGGAAGAATTTCCGTCGGGCCAGGCGGTGTACGTCTTCACCACCAAGGGCAACGTGCATGTGGGCACCATCGTCAACCTGATCGAGGACGTGGTGTCCCTGCTCGCCCCCGACGGGCAGACCCGGATCAACCTCAACCTCACGGACGTGTCCGGCGTCCGCGCCCATTCGGACGAGCCTGAGGAGTTTCTGCCGTGATCGAAGACCTTCTGCAGCAGCTCATCGAGCACCTGGACACCCAGTACTACGGCAAGTACCGGGGCTTCGTGCACCGCAACGATGACCCGCTCCACCTCGGCCGCATTCAGGCCATCGTGCCGCGGCTGTTCGACGAAACGACGCCCACCGGCTGGGCCTACCCCTGCGCGCCCTACGCCGGCCCGGACCAGGGCTTTTACGCGGTGCCCGACGTGGGGAGCGCGGTGTGGATCGAGTTCGAGCAGGGCGATCTCAACCGCCCCATCTGGGCAGGCATGTGGTGGGGCGCGCCGAAGCCTGAGGATGTGGGCGTGCCAGGCGCCACCGCAGCCAGGCATTCCCGCGCCATCAGCGAAGTGCCCCAGCACCAGCTGGTGGACCCGCCCCGGGGGCCGGGCGAGGTGGCGGTGCCGGGGGTGCGCATCCTCAAGTCCGCCACGGGCCACCACATCGTGCTGGACGACCGCCCCGACCACGCCCGCCTCGAAATCCACGACAACGAGGGCAACCGCCTCATTCTCAACCGCGACGGGCTCACCCGCATCGTCAGCAACGAGCGCACCGACAACCAGGGCAACCGCTCCGCCGACGTGCTGCAGACCGACAAGCTGTCCGTGGGCGACCGGAGAACCGAAGACGTCGGCGGCCTGGAGCGGAAAGTCCGCGGCAATCAGAACATCAGCATCGACGGCACGCTGGAGGAAGTGGTCAGCGGAGCCGGCTACTCCCGCAAGGCCACCGCGAACGGTACGGACATCGTCTACGGCGGCAAGCTGGCGGAGACCGTCAACGGCCAGGCCACCCGGCGGGTCACCGGCCGCAGCCAGGAGACCGCCACCGGCGGCTGGAGCGTGAGCGCCGGCCGCGGCGTGTCCATCACCTCCCTGGGCGGCGTCAGCATCCAGGGGACGCTGCCGGAACTGCCGTCCCTCAACACCCTGAATCTGGAGGCCGCCATCGGCAACGTGAACATCAACACCATGCTGGGATTCCTCCAACTGGGCGGCCTTTCGGCCATCTCGCCCATGGTTCTGGGGGATGGGCTGATGATGCACCACACCATGCTGGCGCTCCTGTCCCGGGCCTACAATCCCCTCCTGGCGCTCGCCTATGGCCCGGCGATGGACGCCTGGGCGGCACTCACCTTCCCGCTCGATCTTTCGTTGTTCGCGCGGGTCAAGCGTTTTCCCTTCGGCTGATGAGGGCACCCTGAATGGCGAAAGAAAAGGCGGAAGCGAACATGGTGGAAGGGAACAAGGACTGGGATCGCCTCCGCCTCGACGGCATCCGCGACCGGCTGGCGGAAATCAGGAACCTCCTGCGGCAGGCGGCGGCCGTGGGCCTGGCCCAGGACGTGGCCCGGCTCGAGACCCTGGCCGAACTGCACCGAACCGAAGTCAATCATGGCCACCCAAACCGGCGACGATATCGCTGACATCCGGGCGCTGCTGCAGGACTGCTGCAGCCAGCTCGCCAGCCTGGCGGATGCCGAACTGCTGCGCTCGCGGGAAGGGGAAGTGCCGCCCGCCGCGTCCTCGCTGGACCTGCCAGGTCCCCCCGGCGGCGGCACGGCGTCCGTGGAGGACATCCTGGCGGGCACGGCCGGGCCGCGCTGGCGGCCTTTGCTGGTGGGCCTGCCTCCGGGTGTCGAGGCCATGCTTGACACCGTCAAGCCACCCCTCAGCGCCATCGTCGCCCTCCTGCAGCTGCTTCGCACCTTCCTGGATATTCTCAAGGCGCTGCTGATCGGCATCCCCGATCCCTTCTACGCCCTGATTCTCGCGGCCTACAAGGCGCTGCAGGCGCTCATCCACGACCTGCTCAACACGGGGGCCTACCTCTACTACGACGCGCCCGGCTTCACGTCGAAGGAAGTGTCCCTGGCCGGCGTCGAACAGGGATCTGGCCTCGACGGCGAGACCCAGTTC
>JBJTAZ010000034.1:0-9033 GCA_046091085.1 Nitrospiraceae bacterium | reverse complement strand
TGATTCGTCGTACTTGTATGCGCGCGGCATTCAAGTATTTGTTAATCCGATCCATAGCTACTGCGCAGCCTATGCCATACTCGCGGTCAGTGACAGTCCAGTGCAGAAGTCTTTGGGCGACATGCTGGCAGGAATTTAGTTCTCTTATAATTTTCCTAAGCCGCCGGGGGTCAAATTGAGTCATAGACTTAACTGTACTCTAAGTCATTTCAAAACTTATTATCTTTGCCGCGGGTGGAAGGGATGGGCACGGTGGGTTCGCCATAGCGCGAGCGCCGTGATCAATGGGATCAAAGCTGCTGCGAGCCGTTCTGCTATTCCGATAAGGCGAGCAGCCAAGAGTATGGTGCTTGCAGCTTGAGAGGATCAACGCATTATGGCGAACCCAGAGCTGGCCACCCTTCGTCACCCGCGCCCCCTTCACCCTTCCGGCGGCAGCTTGATCTCCTGCACCTCGCCGAAGTCGGACAGGACTTGCGGCAGCGCATCGCCTGGCCCGACCGCCAGGATGCGCAACTGCTCCGGATGCAAATGCTTGCGGGCCGCCTGCAGCACATCGTCCTTGGTGAGCTCCACGACCTTGTCCCGCATCTGCTGGAGGAAATCCTTGGGCAGGCCGTCGTACTCCAAACCGATCAGACGGCTCACGATGCTGGAGGCGCTGGTGAAGGAGAAGACGAAGGAATTGACGAAGGCCTCTTTCGCTTCGGCCAGCTCCCGATCCGTCACCGGCTCCTTCTGCAGCCGCTCCATGTTGGCCACCAGCCGGTTGACGACTTCCTGCGTCGAGGCCAGCTTGGTTTCCGCGCGCATGCCCCACAGCCCCTGCTCGCGCACTCCGGCCCTGAGCGAGCTGCCCACCGAGTAGCCCAGCCCTTGCTTGGTCCGCACGTCCTCGACGAGGCGGCTGCGGAACCCGCTTCCGCCGAGGATGTCGTTGAGCAGCGAGACCGCCGGATAGTCGGGATCGCTCTCCTTGATCGAGAGATGGCCGACCCGCAGGTGCGTCTGCTGGCTTCCCTTGCCGACCACGCGGACGATCCGCTTGCCTCCCCGTTCCTGTTCCGCCTGAATCGGCGGCAACGTAATCGTCGGCACCGCGCCCTTCGGCCAGCCCCCGAACGCCTCGCGCAACGCCGCCAGCATCGGGCCCTTCTCGAAATCCCCCGTCACGCCCAACATGATCCCATTGGGATGGATGGTCTTCGCATGAAACGCCAGCAAGTCCTCGCGGGTGATCTTGGTAACCGACGCCACCGAGCTTTCGCGCGCAAAGGGATGGCCCGTTCCGTAGAGCAATTTGGCAAATTCGCGACCGGCGATGGATTGCGGCTGATCCTGACGCCGGCGGATACCTTCGATCGCCTGCAGCTTAGCCAGTTCGACCCGGCCGGGATCGAAGGCCGGCGCCATGAGGATGTCGGCAAAGATCCGGAGCCCGCGGGGGAAATCTTTCTTCAACACGTCCAACATGGCGGAGCCGGATTCGGTCCCGATGTTCACTGAAATCCCCGCCGCCAACTGTTCCAGCTCCTGATCCACCTCCTCGGCGGACATGTGCGCGGTCCCGCCCGTCCGCATCGTCGCACCGGTCAATCCGGCCAGGCCGACTGTGTCCGCCGGGTCCAGCCAGGCGCCGGTCTGCAGGGTCGCGGTGATCGTCACCAGCGGCAGCTCATGATCCTCCAACAAGTAGACGACGAGCCCGTTCTCCAAGACCACCCGCTCCGGCTCCGGCGGGGTAAATTGCACCGGCTCGAACTGCATCGTGCGCGGATCGTTGAGCGTGGTCTGGGCCGGAGCGGAAGCCGGAGCCAGCCAGGCGATCAGCAGGAACGCCGAAAGCGCCAGACGGCCGAACAGGCACGACCGGCCGCTCACTGGTGCACCACCTTCGGCTGGACTGCAGTCGGTTTGACCAGGGTTGCGACGGTTCGGTTGGACTTGACGAAGTATTGCGCCGCCACGCGTCGGATATCGTCCGGAGTCACGGCGGCGATCCGGTCGCGGACCTTCAGGATGTACCGCCAGTCCTTGGCCAGCGTCTGGAAGAAGGCCAGTTGCGAGGCCAGGCCACTGTTGGAACGGAGCGACCGAACCAGAGAGGCATCCAGATTGTTCAGCACCTTCTCCAGCTCCCTGGCCGAGACCGGCTCGGTCTTCAACCGATCTATCTCGACCTCGATCGCTTCTTCCAATTCCTTGGTCGTATGCGGGGCCAGAGGGGCCGCGCTGATCGTGAACAGGTTGGGATCGTGGAGGCCTGGAAAGCCGGAGTCGGTGCCGACGGACAGGGCCAGCCGTTTCTCGCGCACGAGCGTCCGATAGAGCCGCGAGGTCACGCCCTCCGACAGAACCGAGTCCAGCACGTCGAAGACAAAATCGTCCGGGTGGCCCAACGCCGGCTTGTGATAGCCCATGAGCAGGATCGGCTCGGCCTCGAACTCCACCTCCACACGTCGTTCGCCCTTCTGCGGCGGTTCGACCGTCACCACGGACGGCGGCAGCGGCGCGGCGGGCAGGGAACCGAAGGTCCGCTCGATCAAGGCGATCACGTCTTTCGGGTTGATGTCCCCCGCAATGGCCACGACGGCATTGTTCGGCGCATAGTAGGTGCGGAAAAATCGTTCCGTCTCGGCCGGCGTCAGGGCTAAAATGTCCGAGCCCCAGCCGATCGTCGGAATCCCGTAGGGATGGGCCTGGAACGCCGCGGCGGCGAAGGCTTCGAAGAGCAGGCCGTTGGGACTGTCCTCCGTCCGCAAGCGCCGCTCCTCCATCACCACGGCCCGCTCCTTGTAAAATTCGCGCAGGACTGGATTCGCCATCCGATCCGCTTCGATGGCGGCCCAGAGCGGCAAACGGTTGGCCGGCAGGCTGACGGTGTAGCGCGTGACGTCCTTGCCCGTGGAGGCATTCAGCCCCACCGCCCCGTGGCGCTGGTAGAGCAAGGACATCTCGTTGCCCACCACCAGGGCATCGGCCTTCGCCTGGGCCTCCTTGAACGACTGGAGCTTCTGCTGCAAGGCCTGGGAGTCCTGCTGGCCCTCGGCCCGGAGATGTTCGCGCAGCGCCTCGATCTCCCCATTGAGCCGGTCCAACTCCATCAACAGCGGCCGTTCCTTGGCATAGTCCTTCGTGCCCAGGGTCTTGGTGCCCTTGAAGGCCATGTGCTCGTAGAGGTGCGCGACGCCGGTGATGCCGGTATGTTCGTTGATCCCGCCGACGCCGAAGGTCATGTTGATGGACAGGACGGGGCTTTCGTGCCGTTCGACCAGCAGGACCGTCAGGCCATTCGCCAGCCTGTGCTCGACGACGCGCCCGGCCAAGCCATTCGACTTGGTCGACGTGGCCTCGTCCGCTGCGTGCACAGGGCCGGCGATCAGACAGCCGGCGAACAGGATCAGCGCCCACCATCGTCGTGACGTGTCTGTCATATAAAGAGTCCGATCATGTCTTCCGGCCGTTCGATGAACCAGTCCGGCTTGCAGGCCGCCATCTTTTCCCGATTGCCCATCCCGTAGCCGACCGCGCAGACCCGGATCCCGGCGTTATGGCCCCCGTTGATGTCGTTCGTGCTGTCCCCGATCAGGACCGTTCGGTCCTTGCCGACGTTGAGTTCTTCCATCACCTTCAGCAGCATGCCCGGCTCCGGTTTCAGGCCAAAGCCGTTGTCGCCGCCGACCACGTAAGTGAAATGATGCGCCCCCAATCCTTGCAGAATCTTCATCGTGTATTCGATGGACTTATTTGTGGCGACCGCCTTCTGTTTGTGGGCAAAGTGCGCCAGCACCCGCTCGACGCCGGAATAAAACGTCGTCCGGTCGAGGCAGTGGTCGAGGTAATGGCCGCGAAACACTCTGAGCGCCTCTTCATAACGGGACTGGTTCTGCTCGCCGACCGACAGACGGAGCAGACGTTTGACGCCGTCGCCGACGAAGCCAAAGATTTCCTCCTGGGGGCGGAGCGGTAGGCCCAACTCGTCCAGGGTCAGATTGACCGCCGCGGCGATGTCCCACTTGGACTCGATGAGCGTGCCGTCCAAGTCGAAGATCAGGAGATCCACCGGCGCGATCGGCTTGGTCATCGTGCCTGGACTTTCCGCAAGCTGTCTCGCAGCTCCGTGAGCTTGCCCAGCTTGACCCCGTCGGTTTCCAGCAACATGGCCTCCCGCACATGGTTCACCAGACGCTTCTGCCCGACGTGCGGCGGCAGGATCGGCTCCACGATCCGCCAGCGGTCGCCCACCACCTTGACGTGGAACCGGACCTCCTCCACGTGCGGCTCAGGCTTGAAGACCACCTCGTCCCATTCCATCGTACCGAGCACGTTGAACTTCGCGGGAATCCAGACGTCCGTCAAACTCACGACCTCCCAGGCCTTGATGTCGTCGATCACCTCGTAATCCTCGATCACCACCACGATGCCCCAGGACAGTTCCCGGCTCCAGTTGATGTAGGGCCGGAGCGTCTCCCAGGACAGAGCATCCAGCCGCGCGCCCTTTTGATCGAGGCTCAAGTAAGCCTTGACCGCCAAGGAGGGGTCTTTCTTGAGGTCGACGATCACGGCGGGCGCGTCAGTGGCCGGCGCCATGGCGAAGATGAAGAGCATGATTATGATGATACGTGTCACGGCCATCGTTCCCTATCGATCCAACTTCAGCGCCGGACCGACTTCGTGCACCGTCAAGGTGTTCGTGCCGCCGGTCTGCCCGACGAGCGTCCCGGACGCAATGTCGATCCGATCCCCCGCCGCCGCCAACCGCCGCTCCGCGAGCCGCCGTTCCACTTCGCGCACCCGAGCGTCCGGCTCGGCGATCCGTTGCATGGGCAGCGGGAGCACACCCCAATACAATGCCATACGCCGGCGCACCGGCTCAAACGGGGTGAACGCGACGATCGGCGCCGCCGGCCGCTGCTTCGACATGAGCCGCGCGCTGGACCCCGATTCGCTGAAGACCACGATGGCGCGGGAGCCCGTCGGTGACGACTCGGCACCGGGTCTCCTCCCCAGCCACCCGTTCGACCGTCAGCTCGACGAGCCCGTCGTTGATCAGAATCCGCGCGCCCGGTTTCACGTCGCGAGCCAAATTGCGATAGGTCACCGGCAGTCGGACAATGCCGCTCTGCGAGCCAGAAGACACGGCTTCGGGCACGAGGACGACCTCCTGCCCCGCCTGCGCGTCGACCGACGCAGGCAAGGCCCCGATCCGGATTCGAGGCCCCTGCAAATCCTGGATGATCGCCACGGCCCGCCCTCGACGGATCGCCGCTTCCCGCACGGAAGCGATGGCGCGGGCATGGGATTCGTGCGTGCCGTGGGAAAAATTCAGGCGCGCCGCGTCCATCCCGGCTTCGATCAGCCGGTCGAGCATCGCCGGCTGATCGCTGGCCGGTCCGATGGTGCAGACGATTTTGGCTTTTCGCATGGGATCGGTCCAATCGGACGGCTGGAAGGGTTCGTTCGCTTAGGCTTCCGGACCGAGCATTTTCTCCGGTTTGACGAGCACATCGAATTCTTCGCCGGAGAGAAAGCCCAGCGCCAGGCAGGCGGCGCGCAACGTGGTCCGCTCCTCGTAGGCTTTCTTGGCGACCTTCGCCGCCTTGTCGTAGCCAATCTTGGGGTTGAGCGCCGTAACCAGCATCAACGAATTGGTCACGCTCCTGTGAATCTGCTCCAGGTCCGGCTCGAGGCCGACCGCGCAATGGTCGGTGAACGAGCGGCAACTGTCCGCCAGGAGCCGGATCGAGTGCAGCAGGTTATGGATGATCACCGGCTTGAAGACGTTCAGCTCGAAGTTGCCCTGGCTACCGGCCATCGAGATCGCCATGTCGTTCCCGATCACCTGCACGCAGACCATCGTCATCGCCTCGCTTTGAGTCGGGTTCACTTTCCCCGGCATGATCGAGGACCCGGGCTCGTTGGCCGGCAGGATCAGCTCGGCCAGGCCGCAGCGGGGGCCGGAGCCCAGCCAGCGAATGTCGTTGGCGATCTTCATCAGGGAGCAGGCCAGAGTCTTGAGCGCCCCGCTGGCCATGACGAGCGCGTCGTGGCCGCCCAGCGCGGCAAACTTGTTCGGGGCCGAGACGAAGGGCAGCTTGGTGTAGGCCGCGATCTTCTCCGCGCCACGGCGGGCGAACTCCGGATGGGTGTTGAGGCCGGTGCCGACCGCCGTCCCGCCCAGCGCCAGTTCATAGATGTGGGGTAGCACGCTGCGCAGCCGGTCAATATCATGGTCGAGTTGCGCCACGTAGCCGGAGAACTCCTGGCCCAGCGTGAGCGGCACCGCATCCATCAAGTGCGTACGTCCGATTTTCACAATGGACTCGAAAGCCTTGGCCTTGACGGCCAGCGCATCGCGCAATTGCGTCACCTTGGGAATCAGCAGATGGGTGATCTGCTCGGCCGCGGCGATGTGCATGGCGGTCGGGAAGGTGTCGTTCGAGGACTGGGACATGTTCACATGGTCGTTGGGATGGACCGGGTCCTTGCTGCCCATCTTGCCCCCGGCCAGCTCGATGGCCCGATTGGAGATGACTTCGTTCGCGTTCATGTTGGTCTGGGTGCCGCTCCCCGTCTGCCAGATGCGCAGGGGAAAATGATCGTCCAGCTTCCCCTCGATGACTTCCTGGGCCGCCGCAATCATCAGCTTGGCCTTGTCGGCCGGCAGCTTGCCCAGGTCGCGGTTGACCTCGGCCGCCGCCAACTTGAGGATGCCGAAGGCCCGGATCAGCTCGCGGGGCATGACGTCATGCCCGATGTCGAAGTGGTGCAGGGACCGTTCGGTCTGGGCCCCCCAGTAGCGATCGTTCGGGACCTCGATCGCCCCCATGCTGTCGGTTTCTTTCCGCCTGCCTCCCGGCGCTGCGTGCTCGGCCATGCCCATCCTCCCCTGCCACATGAACTGGAGTGAGAATAGACGAAGACGATCCCGTGCGGCAAGGGTTTCCCGTTCTTGACCTCGATGCCGACGCATGTTAGGGTGCACGCCGTTTTCCACGAGTCGGCGGCCATCAGCCGTCAGCGTTCAGCCATGAAGACCAGCAACTCCAGGAAGCTCTTTCTCGAAGCCCAACGCTATATCCCCGGCGGGGTGAACAGCCCGGTTCGCGCCTTCAAGTCTGTGGGCGGCCAACCCCTGTTCATCAAGCGCGCCAAGGGCTCGCACCTTTACGACGTGGACGGGAACAGCTTCATTGATTACGTCCTGTCCTGGGGACCGATGATCCTGGGCCACGCGCCGGCGCCGATCATCGCCGCCATCACGCGCGCCGCCGCCAACGGGACCAGCTACGGGGCTCCGACCGAATTGGAAGTGACGCTGGCCAAGATGATCGGCCATGCCATTCCCTCCATGGAGCAGGTGCGGCTCGTCAGCTCCGGCACGGAAGCGGTCAGGAGCGCGAGCCGTCTGGCTCGCGGCGACACCACGCGCGACGGCAGCCTCAAATTCGAGGGCTGCTACCACGGGCATAGCGATTACCTGCTGGCCAAGGCCGGGTCCGGACTGGCCACGCTCGGCATTCCCGATTGCCCCGGCGTGCCGGCGGACTTCACGCGCCATACGCTCACCGCTTCCTACAACGACATCGCCGGCGTGCAGCGCCTCATCAAGGCCCATGGACACAAGCTGGCCTGTGTGATCGTGGAACCGGTCGCGGGCAACATGGGTGTAATTCCGCCCAGCCATGATTTTTTGCAGGCCTTGCGGGAACTGACGCGGGCGCACGGCATGCTGCTGATTTTCGACGAGGTCATCACCGGCTTCCGCGTCGGCTACGGAGGCGCGCAGGGGCTCTATGGCATCAGGCCGGACTTGACCTGCCTGGGCAAGATCATCGGCGGCGGCCTGCCGGTGGGCGCCTACGGGGGGCGGCAGGAAATCATGCAGTGGATCGCGCCGGCCGGGCCGGTCTATCAGGCCGGCACCCTCTCAGGCAATCCGCTCGCAGTCACGGCGGGAATCGAAACGCTGAAGCGGTTGAAAGCGCCGGGCCTCTACAAAAAGCTGGATCAGCAGGCGGCGGCACTGGCAGAGGGGATCGGCGCGGCGGCGAAGAAGGCCAACGTACCGCTGACGCAAACGCGGGTCGGGTCGATGCTCTGCGGATTCTTCACGAAGGGTCCGGTGGTGGACTGGGCCTCAGCCAAACAATCCGACACGCAACGCTACGCCACATTCTTCAACCGGATGTTGGAGAAGGGCGTGTACTTCGCTCCGTCCCAGTTCGAGGCGGCCTTCCTCTCCACCGCCCATACGGCAGCCGACGTCGAGTCGACCATCCTCGCAGCGCGAGCTGCCTTCAAGAATTTGTAGCAGGTGGGAGCATTCAGCCATCGGCCTTCAGTTTCTAACTGACCGCTGACCATTTTTTATCTGCGGCGATACGCTCGCTATCCAAGTGGATACGACAAGCCCGCGACCCGCCTACTCGTCGTCTTCGTCCTCTGCATCCAGGGCCGCCTGCCGCCGCTGCTCTTCCATGGCGTTGTGGAGGAGCATCCGGATGAACATCGAGATCAAGGAGCCCTTCTCTAAGGTTCCCCCTGGCGGGACCGCAATCTTGCCTTCCTTGACCATCTGATCCAGCCAAGCTTTCTGGTCCGGCGCGATCAGGACCGGAATCTCGACCAAGCCCACTTTTCCAAACATATCCATGGTGTAAGCCCCCTTTATTTATTCACTTTTCTCAGCATGGCGATGACGATGCCAAGGCGCCACGTCGACCATTTCACCATGCGGTTTTCGCCCTTGTCAACCAACCGGGCCTATGGCATGGATTATGCTTTCTCGTGAGCGGCTGCCCCATCTTGACAGATGTGAGAATCGGGCGCAGAGTAATCAGCGTGGGAGTCGACCCCACAAATTTTCGAGAGGGGGTGATGCTTCCGAACATGACGCCACCGGACAAGGGAAGCCCGCTCCTGTGAGCACACCCGAGGGTTCGGCGTCAGCAAGGCGAGACCACAACCATACAGGCGCATCTTCTGCTCGGTGCCAGTAGGCACGACCGATTGAGGCTTCGGCCCATCAAC
>JBJTAZ010000033.1:0-5779 GCA_046091085.1 Nitrospiraceae bacterium | reverse complement strand
GACCAGAGCGCGCCTTCGACCGAGCCACCGCCTGCGCCGTCATCCCTCCCCCACAGACCGGCGACCATCCTGCTGGTCGAAGACGAGGCGTCCATCCGGACCCTGGCTCGAACCGTCCTGGAAGAACAGGGACACATCGTCTTGGAGGCGAGTACCGCCGCCGAAGACTTGAGCCTGTCGGCGCAACACCAGTTCCCCGTCCATCTCCTGCTGACCGATGTGGTGATGCCGGGGATGGACGGCTATGAACTGGCCGCCCGTCTCAGCCCCCTGCGTCCCGACATGAAAATTCTCTTCACCTCGGGCTATACGGGGCGCTTCACCACCCAGGCTAACGCCGTCCCGCCTGGCGCCTTCTTCCTTCCGAAGCCGTTTATGCCGGAAACCCTGGAGCAGAAGGTTCGCGAGGCGCTGGGCTAATCCAGCTAATGTTGCTCGGGCGGACGGACGGAATTGAGAAACCCTTCCACTTCCTTGATGACGACCTCACGCTCCTGCGGCGTCAGCTTCTCCCAATGTTCGCGCAACGGCTCGAAGAAGCGCCGTAGCGAGGAATACAGCGCGTAGGCCTTGCCTCCCTGTTCATCACTCATATCGGCCATGGCCATTCCCTGTTCGTGCCTCCGTCATCGTCGAAACGCGTCCTTGGCTTTGAGGGCGTCGGCCAGCAGTTCATCGGCCAGCTTCCCTGCGCGGCGTCGGCGATACCACCGATACCCGGCGGCGCCCGCCAGTCCGATAAGGAACGCCGCGCCGATCCAGCCTCCCTCACCCATGCCGCCAGTGTAGTCAATCCCCGCGCCGGGAACAAGCCGGAGACCGTTCGCAATATCCTGCTAGGATTTGCCCCGGGGGTTTGAGTAAGATGTCCCCATGCGGGAGAAGATCAAACGTCGCGCCGAATTGGCGGCGGAGCTGGCGGACCGGCGCGCGAAAGGCGAGCGCATCGTGTTCACCAACGGCTGTTTCGACTTGATGCACGTCGGCCATGTCCGGTACCTGGAAGCTGCGCGGGCCTTGGGCGATCTGCTGGTGATCGGGCTGAACGACGACGTGTCCGTCCGGGCGCTGCAGAAAGGCCCGGACCGCCCCCTCGTGCCACAGGACCAACGGGCCGAGGTCCTCGCGGCCCTGGCTTGCGTGGACTACGTCGTCCTGTTCGGCGAACCGGACCCCGGCCGGCTCATCGCCGAGCTCCGACCCGACGTCCTCGTGAAAGGGGGAGACTGGGCCCCGGAGCAGATCGTCGGCCGCGAGACGGTGGAGGCTCGCGGCGGGATCGTCCGGACGATCCCCCTGGTCCCCGGCGTCTCCACCACCAACCTGGTCGAAAAAATTCGCAAGGGCGTGAACCGTGGCGCGTGAAGCGGTGCCGGGAGGCCCTGCAATCCCGCCCCCCCACGCTGCACGCACAACGCATCACGGATAACGTGTCCCCGACAACCTCCCCAACCGCCTCCTGGGAGCAGACGCTCAGGCCAATCCTGGACGCGCTCCAGCGCACCGCCGGCCGGCCCTGCCTGACCGGCCTGCACGGTTCCACGCCGGCGCTGGCCCTCACGCTGCTCGCGCAAGCCAACGAGAACGCCTCCCGCCTCATCATCGCCGCCACAGACGACGCGGCGGAGCGGCTCTACGAAGACCTCCGGTTTTTCTTCACCCTGTCGGGCCGTTCCCTCGAACCGCTGGTCTTCTTTCCCGAATGGGAAACCTTGCCGTACGAGGCCACGCCGCCGCACGTGGAACTGATCGGGCGCCGCATGCGGACGCTCCGCCGCTTGACGGACCAAGCCCCGACGCAGCTCGTCACCTCCGTGCCGGCGCTCCTGCAGCGGCTGCTTCCCCTGGAAGTCTTTCGCTCGGCCTGCCTGCCGCTGAAGCCCGGGGACACCATCGAGCGCGAGCAGTTGACCTCGCGCCTGCTGCGCCTCGGCTACCGCCGCGCCTCGGTCGTAGAAATCCCCGGGGAGTTCAGCATCAGGGGTGGGATTGTGGACATCTATTCCACCGCCTTCCCCGACCCGTTGCGGGTCGAGTTCCTGGGCGACACGGTCGAGTCCCTCCGCTGCTTCGACACGGCCACGCAGAAATCCACGGCCAAGATGGCTCAGGCCTGGTTGCTGCCGGCGCGGGAACTGATCTACGACGAGGGACAGCCGGAAGCGCTGGAAGCCCTGCCCCCCGACGCGGAGTGGCGCGGACCGGAAGTCTATCCTGCCATGGCCTCGTTGCTGGACTATTTTCACGGCTCCCCGCTGCTGATTCTGGATCAACCGAAGAGCCTGAGCGAGAAAGCCGAGCTCTTTCACCGGGAGATCGAAGAGGCCTACGGCCGCCACGGAGGCCGGAACGGCCCGCATCCCTACCCGACACCGGATCAGCTCTATCATCGGTGGGGCGATCTTCTGCAGCAGATGCGATCCTGGCCCTGCCTGGCCACGGAGCCGCTGGCGGCCCCCGACGGCTCGTGGGAGCCGGTCGTGACCTTTCCCGCTCAGTCGCCGGCCAGCGTGGGACTGGCCCAACGCGGCACGCCGTTTTCCGAGACCCTGGCGACGCTGGATCAGCTCCGGACCCAGGGTCTCGTGCTGATCGTGGCGCGCAGCCGGGGTCAGGTGGACCGCCTGCTGGCGCTCTTCGGGGAACACGACCTGCCCGCCGTCCCCTGGAAACCGCAGTGCTGGTCCCAGGCCTCGTCAAAAAAGCAACCCTTCTATCTGCTGCAAGGGGATGTGTCCGCCGGCTTCGTCTCCGCCGAAGGCCGGTGCACCGTCATCACCGAAGAAGAATTGTTCGCCAAGGGCCTGCGCCACCGGCCGGCGCCCAAGAGCAAAACGGCGACCTTCCTGTCCTCGCTGGAGGACTTGAGCGTCGGCGACTATGTCGTGCACGTGCAGCACGGCATCGGCCGCTACCAGGGCCTCAAGCGGCTGGCGGTGCAAGGCTTCGAGAGCGATTATCTGATTTTGGAATTCGCCGGCGGCGACAATCTCTACGTCCCGCTGGACCGGCTCAACCAGGTCCAACGGTATCGCGGCGCGGAGGGCCAGGGTCCCCGAATGGACCGGCTGGGCGGGACCAGTTGGGCAAAAACCACGGCCAAGGTCAAGAAGGACATCGAAGAGATGGCCCACGAACTGGTGGACCTGTACGCAAACCGCGAGGTGGTCCACCGGCGCGAGTACGGCGGCGACAGCACGCTGACCCACGAATTCGAAGCGGCCTTCGAATTCGAGGAGACCCAGGACCAGCTCCGCGCCATCGAAGACATCAAACGCGACCTGGAAGCCCCCAAACCGATGGACCGGCTGGTCTGCGGGGACGTCGGCTACGGCAAAACGGAGGTCGCCATGCGGGCGGCCTTCAAAGCGGTGGAGCATAACAAGCAAGTCGCCGTGCTCGTGCCCACGACGCTCCTGGCCCAGCAACATTACGAGAACTTCTCGCAACGCTTCGCCCCCTTTCCCGCGAAAGTGGCCATGCTCTCCCGCTTCCAGAGCCCCAAGGAGACCAAGGCCGCGCTGAAGGAGCTGGCGGCCGGCACCGTGGATGTCGTGATCGGCACGCACCGGCTGCTCCAGAAGGACGTGCAGTTCCGGGACCTGGGCCTGGTCATCATCGACGAGGAACAGTGGTTCGGGGTCCGCCACAAGGAGCGGCTCAAGCAGATGCGGACGCAGGTGGACGTCCTCACCCTGACCGCCACGCCGATTCCCCGTACATTGCAAATGGCCATGTCCGGCGTCCGCGACCTGTCGGTCATCGAAACGCCGCCCATGGGCCGCCTCTCGATCACGAGCCAGGTCCTGCGCTTCAACGAGGCGACGATCCGGGAGGCGATCGTCCGCGAGCTGGGCCGCGGCGGCCAGGCCTTCTTCGTCCACAATCGCGTCCAGACCATGGAAAAGATCGGCGCCTGGCAGCAACAACTGGTGCCGGAGGCGCGGATCGTGATGGCGCACGGGCAGATGGACGAGCGGCTGCTGGAAGCGGTCATGCTCAAGTTCATCAAGCGGGAAGCGGACGTGCTCGTGGCCAGCGCCATCATCCAGTCGGGTCTGGACGTGCCCAACGCGAACACGATCCTCGTGAACCGGGCGGACACCTTCGGACTCGCGCAGCTCTACCAACTGCGAGGCCGGGTGGGCCGGGCCGGCCACCAGGCCTACGCCTACTTTTTCGTGCCGGACGAAGGGACCCTGAGCGGCGACGCGCAGAAACGCCTCGTGGCCATCCAGGAGTTCACGGAGCTCGGCGCGGGGTTCCGCATCGCCGCGGCCGATTTGGAAATTCGCGGCGCCGGCAACCTGCTCGGCAAACAGCAATCGGGGCACATCGCCGCCATCGGGCTGGACCTGTACCTGCAAATGGTCGAGCAGGCCGTGCAGCACCTGAAGGGCACCGTGGTCGAGGAAGAATTCGACCCGACCCTGCACGTGAATGTGTCGGCCTTCATTCCGGACGAGTACGTGGCGGACGCCCATCAGCGGCTGTCGCTCTACAAGCGGCTCTCCACCACGGCGCAGGTGGGCGACCTGGCCCTGCTGCACGGGGAGGTCCAGGACCGGTACGGGCCGCTCCCAGACCCGGTCGAGCGCCTGTTCGAAGTCATGCAAATCCGCCTGCAAGCCAAAGCCCTGCGCCTGGCGTCGGTGGACGTGAAGGCCGCGGCGGCGGTGCTGACCTTCGATCCGAAGGCCCCGCTGCCCGAGGCCGGCATCCGGCGGCTGATGGACCGCTACCAGCGGCGGTTCCGCCTGTTGTCCCCCCAGGCGTTCGAGCTGCAACTGCCGGCGGGAGACTGGCACGCGCAGTTCCCCGAACTCAACAGAGCCTTGCAAACACTGCACGGCTGTGATACCTAGCTGAACGTTTGATTACGGCTCTGGACTATGGAATCTGCACCGAGGGTCATGGACGCGCAGCGGAACGGGAGCCATTCGGCGCAGAGGCGAAACGCGGGAGCCGGCCTGTGGCGGGTGATCGTCCCCTGCGCGGCGGCCCTCATCGCCCTCGCCGGATGCACGCAGGGCGCGGACGAATCCCCCGTCCTGGTGATCGTCAACGGCAAACCCGTCACTCAGAACGAATTCGAGTACCGCTGGTCCGAACTGCCGGCGTCGGTCCAGGCCCGCGACAAAAACGAGGGCGGCCGTCGCAAATTTCTCGACGATTTGATCTCGCGCGAGCTGCTGTTGCAGGAAGCCCGCAAGCTCGGGCTGGACCGGACCCCGCGCGCGACCGAGCGGCTGGAACGGGTCAAGGAACAACTGGCGCTGGACGAACTCATGAAGGCGTCGGTCACCGGGCAGGTGGGGATCTCGCGGGAGGAATTGGAAGGGTACTATGCGCTCCACCAGGCCGAGTTGCACGCGGCGGATCAGATGCGGGCGGCGCACATCCTGGTCCGGTCCGAAGAGCAAGCCAGGGATTTGAAGCGGCAACTGGACCTCGGGGCCGATTTCGCCAAACTCGCGCTGCGTTTTTCCCTGGACCAGACGACGAAATACAAGGGCGGCGACCTGGGAGCCTATCGTCCCGGGTGGGTGGAGCCGGCCGTGGACACGGCCTTGCTGGCGCTGAAACCGGGGATGGTCAGCGAGCCGGTGGAAACCGCCTCGGGGTTCCATCTGGTCAAGCTGATCGGCCGCGAACCGGAGAGCGCTGCGGAAGTCGCCGCCGTGCGGGACCGGTTACGGCAGGAACTCTATCAGGAACTCTATGCGGAAAAGCAGCGCCAACAGTTCGAAGCCCTGCTCGCGAAACTGCGGGGAGCGGC
>JBJTAZ010000032.1:0-4816 GCA_046091085.1 Nitrospiraceae bacterium | reverse complement strand
CGCTGCCCACTTGCCGCTGCTCGACTCCAAAGCATCCCCTGCTGAACCGATACACGTCCAGCCGACCTGATCGTCCGTCAGCCTCCACCCCATGCGTTAGCGTCTGGACTCGGCTGGGGGCCAGTCGACATCCGCTTGTCGGCCACAATAGTAACAGGCCAAACGGTAGCGAGCCCGACGCCGGGGGTTCGGCAGGGACGTGAACACGACAGGAGTCTCGTCGAACGGACAGATCGGCTGCTGGTGCATCAAATGCTCGTCCGCCATCTCCAGAAGCGAGGCATCGTCCCATGGGGGCGTCACAGTTTCTTGCCCGCTCAACCGCCCCTCCCACCCGCAGTGCGGGCATCGGAGGCCGAAAGTCTTGATCCGGTCTTTCACCTGAGACAGATCGGTCACATCGAGCGGGCCGCCGCATCCCGCTGTCGGACAAGCAATGTGTTCGTGCTGGAGGGCCTTGACGAATTCGGCGTGGCCGTGCGGATGGTCTGACGATCGGCTGGCAATGGCCATAATCTCCTCCGCGATGGCCACAGCCTAGCAGCGCATCAGCCAAGAATCAAATCTAGAAAGCCCGCCGAGACGAGCGCACGCCATCAAGCGGCTTCCCCCCCCCACGTTCCTTCGCTGCCGATCTTTTACATCGTTTTAATTGCATCCGCCCCCGTTTTGCCCCTGTTTTGATACCCCATCGCGTAATCTGCACCGACATGTATGCATGGGCAGGGTCTTATCACCGTCTCGGCTGATGTAGACAGGAGGTGCGTCATGGCGTTGATCGTATGGGTGTTAATCCTGGGGGTGCTGTGTTTGTGGATGATGGGCGAAGCGACCGAACGGAACGGCCGGCATTAGAAATGCGAGGCGATTCGCCATGATGAGCCAAGATGTGCTATCAGAGCAGGACTGCATGAGGAGGAATGACGATCGTATGAGGCGGGTCACGGTTCGGTTCAGTCCGATCTTGTCGCTGTTCATCTGGCTGATGGCTGCATCGGTTGTCGCCCAGGAGCCTCCCGGCGGGGCAAGCAGTGAGCCGCCAGCCGCTTCAGAGAATGCGCAGGCCGCATCTCCCCCCCTCTGGCACTATGGGGCCTATCTGGACCTGAGTTACGACGTCGATTTCAACTTTCCCAAGAATCATCTGTTCCGAAGCAGGACCACGACCAACCGGGTCAACGAGCTGGACCCGAACATGGGGTTGGTCTATATCCGCAAGGATGCGACCGATGAGTCCCGATGGGGCATGGAATTCGGCGCCCAAGGGGGCTATGACACCAAGGACTTCGCTTTCCTCCAGGGAGAGCCCAAAGTGGCCGGCGCCGACACGCTCCGCCATTTTTCACGCGCCAACCTCTCGTATCTGGCCCCGGTCGGCGGCAAGGACCTGACGATCACGGCCGGGCTGTTCAACAGCCTGATCGGTTATGAATCGCTCTATGCCAAGGACAACTTCAACTACACGCGATCCTGGATCGCGGACAACACGCCCTACATGATGTTTGGCGTCAATGCCCGCTACCCGATCAACGACAATCTGACCGCCACGGCCTTCGTGATCAATGGGTACTACCATCTGGCCCATGCCAACGACCAGCCCAGCTACGGGGGGCAGATGTCCTGGAAGGCCACGTCGCGGGTCACGGTCACGGAAACCATCTACTATGGTCCGGCGCAAGCCAACACGTCCATGGAGTTCTGGCGGCTGTACTCCAACTACATCACCGAGTGGAAGGGCGACGACGTGACGATCGCGCTGTCCTACGATTTTGGAACGGAAAACATCGCCGGGCAGCCAGGCAGCCCCAGGGCGTTTGTGATGGGCGGGGCGCTGTTCACCCGGTGGCACGTGGCCGGGCCCTGGAGCCTGGCCATGCGGCCGGAGTTCTACTGGGACCGTAACGGGCGGTGGACCGGCAATCAACAGCTCGTCAAAGCCGTCACCAACACGGTGGAGTACAAGATGCCGTTCGAATGGACGAACACGACCTTTCGGACGGAATATCGGTACGACGAGTCCACGGGCACCCAGGGCGGGTTCTTTAAGAACGGCAACTTCGCCAACGGCCAGCCGATGCTCATGCCTGGTCAACACCTGCTGCTCTTCAGCGTCCTCTGGACCTTCGATTCGCCGTGAGCGGGTCGCCGACAGGCTACGACTCGGTGCGCAGCCGATAGCCCACGCCGAGCTCTGTCAGCAACAGTTGCGGGCGGGCCGGATTGTCCTCCAACTTGTTGCGGAGCTGCCGCATATAGACCCGGACGTAGTGGGCTTCGTCCACATGCAAGGGCCCCCACACCTCCTTCAACAGTTGGCGGTGGGTCAAAACTTTTCCCGCATGCCGGATCAGCGTCGTCAGGAGCTTGTACTCGATCAGCGTGAGGTGGACTTCCTTGTCTTTGACAAACACCTGTCGGCGTAGAAGATCCACACGCAGGCTCCCCGTCGCAAAGCTGGCCTCGCCCTCTTCTCCCGGCTGCTTGGCGGCATGGCGCAAGGCCACCCGCATCCGCGCCAATAATTCTCCCGCGCTGAACGGCTTGGTAACATAATCGTCGGCGCCAAGATCCAGCGCCTGGATCTTGGACTGCTCCTCGCCCCTGGCCGTCAGGACGATGAGGGGGACGTTCGTCCATTCGCGCAAGCGGCGCGCCAGACCCCGGATGAGCGCGACCAGGATGGCCATCCCAGTGGCGGCCGATACGAAGTTTTGCACCGTGAGTCCGAGCATCTGGGTTAGGTCGCTCATCGTGGTCTCGCCGCCGTAGGCCTGCCAGTTCGTATTCGTGACGAAACTGGCGGCGGTATTGAAGGCTAGGTCCGGCGGGACGGCGCCGAAGCCCTGGGGATTCAACGGGAGATAGCCCTGGAACCGCTGTAAGGCATAGAGGACGAACAGGCCAACCGCGTTGAACAGGAGCATGGTAACGGCATAGGTCTTCCAGTCCATTTCGCCGTCGGCTCGAATGCCGGCGAGCCGATAGATCCACCGTTCGACGGGGCCGAGGACCCGATCAATCCCCACCGGCGTCCCTTCATAGACCTGTGCCATATACCAGCCCAAAGGCTTGACCAGTGCGATCAAGGCGATGAGGTACACCATGATTTGGAGGAGGCCGTTGCCGGTCATCAGAACCACTCAGGCTTGAGCAATGCGACCAGGAGATAGACCAACAAACCCAATGAGAGGAATCCGGCGCCGATATAGAGCAGGCTCATCGTATCCTCCTACAGCTTGCCGAGTCCGGCGCAGAGCCATCCTGACAACAGGAAAAACAGGACGGCTATGCCGACGAAAGTGATATCCAGATAGATCACGTCCATGCCAGCCCCCTCGTAGGACGGCTTTCACGATACCACCGCCCCTATAAAATTGGTGTTAAAATTGGACGATCGGCAGCGGCGTCTCGATGGGGCGCCGGATGAGAGCTTGACACCATTAGCGGCTACGGTTATTCTCGCCCGAACTTGCGGGCACACGTCAACGACCACCGACCCGTCAATCCATTCAACGAAGAGCCGCGGGAAAGGAGCCTTACGGTTATGATGAAGAGAACGACAGGAGTGGCGATACTGGCCGTCGTGGCGCTCGCCTTCTGCATCGCCCTGGCTGCCGGCGCCTCATCCGCCACGGCCGCTGATGCGTTCAAAATGGGCGTGATTGACCCTCAAGAAGTGCTGGAAAAGTCCAAGTCCGGCAAGCGGTCACTGGAAGCGCTCAAGGAATATGCCCGAACCAGGCAAAAGGTGCTCACTACGGACGAGGAAGAACTGAAGGCGTTCGAAGGCAAGCTCAAGGAACAAGGCTCCAAGGTGACGGAGCAAGAGAAGCGCGCCATGGAGGAGCAATTCCGCACGAAGATTCAGCACTATCAAAAGCAGGCGCAGGAGTTCAACCAGGACCTGCAGGGAAAGCAGAAGGAACTGGTGGACGACTACATGAAAAAAATCGCCGTGGCCACCAAGGCCGTGGCGGAGCGGGGCGGGTTCAGCGTCATCGTGGACAAAGGCAGCGAACAGACTCTGCGCATCGTGATCTTCTACAAGGACGCTATCGATGTGACCGATCAGGTCACCAAGGAATTCGACAAGTTGAATCCGGTCAAGTGAGACTGCGGGCGCCGGCCTACGAGTCGGCGCCCGGCTCTATCCCCTGTTCGATCGGATAGCCCGCCTCGCGCCATGCTTTGATGCCCCCGGCCATCGAGACGACGTGGCGATACCCCATCTGCTGCAAGCTTTCCGCCGCCAATGCCGACCGGTACCCACCCCCGCAATAGAGGATGATGGCTGCCTGCTTATCCGGGATGAGCCCTTCGACGTCCCGCTCCAGCACGCCACGCCCAAGATGACGGGCGCCTTTCGCATGGTCCTTGGCGTACTCGTGATCCTCCCGCACATCCACGAAGTGAACCGGCTCGCCACGGTCCAGCCTGGCCTTGGCTTCAACTACGGAACATTCGGCAATCTGCCGCTTGGCCCGCTCCACCACCTTCAAAAACCCCGGACTATGAGTCATCATCCTCCTCCCCTTCGGCAAACAACTCCGTTTGCGCCGGTCCTGGCCTGCGAAAGCTCCGCGGCACGGGCTTAATGGCCTGATCCTGAAATCCCGCCTTTCGGTAGCCAACGGCGAATAAACGCTCGATCACGTCCCAGTAGGCGCCGGCACCGGCATGACGCTTGAAGAACTGGCCCTCCGAGAGCTTCCCGCCCCGAAGCTCTTTCATGCGGTTGATGATCTTTTTGATGCGATCCGGGAAGGCCGCCCCCATCCGTTCCAGGAAGACTGGCTCTACGCTGCCGGACAGGCGC
>JBJTAZ010000031.1:0-2701 GCA_046091085.1 Nitrospiraceae bacterium | reverse complement strand
GGTGAAGTGCTCCGCAAGAAGGAAGGCAAGACCGGAAAGTAGGCGAGCGCCCATGAAAACTATCGAAACCAGAGAAAAATTAAAGCGTCGGCAGTATCGTGTCCGGAAGCGGATTGTCGGGACGACGGCTCGCCCGCGGCTGAACGTCTATCGCAGCAAGGGGCATATTTACGCCCAGATCATCGATGACACGAAGGGCCACACGTTGGCTGCGGCATCCACGTTGGATGCCGGCTTGCGGAAGGCGCTGAAGTCCACCAGTACCATTGAAGCGGCCAAGGCCGTCGGTAAGTTACTGGCGGATCGTGCGAAGGTGGTGAAGGTAGGGATGGTGGTGTTCGATCGTGGAGGGCGGCTCTACCACGGCCGTATCAAGGCGCTGGCCGATGCGTCCCGCGAGGGCGGCCTGCAATTCTGATTGTCTCGAGATGAGAGGAGCGTGACCGCGTGCGTGTCAACCCAGAAGAGCTGAACCTGAAGGACAAAGTTGTCTTCATCAACCGCGTGGCCAAAGTTGTCAAGGGCGGCAAGCGGTTCAATTTTTGTGCGCTGGTGGCTGTTGGCGATGGCCAGGGCTGGGTTGGCATCGGTAAGGGCAAAGCTGCGGAGGTTCCGGTGGCCATTGCCAAGGCGGTGCAACAGGCCAAAAAACACTTGGTTCACGTTCCTCTGAAAGAGGGAACCATTCCTCACGAAGTGCACGGTCTATTCGGCGGCGAACACGTGATGCTGAAACCTGCAGGCGCTGGAACTGGGGTGATTGCCGGCGGTGCGGTTCGGGCCGTCGTGGAATTGGCTGGTGCTCACAATATCATTGCCAAGACCCTGGGACGGGGCAACCCCTTCAATACGGTCCGCGCGACGTTGGACGGGCTCTGCCAGCTCCGGGATCCTGAAGAAGTCGTCCGCGTTCGGCGAAGCGGTCTGCAGAAGATTGGATAGCCCACATGACTACAAAGAAGACACAGAAGCCGGCTCCGCCAGGCAAACCGCTCGCCATCACACTCAAGCGGAGCCCGATCGGCACTCCTTATACGCACCGATTGGTCTTGCGAGGCCTTGGGCTGCGTCGGTGTCATCAAACCGTGCAGCGAGCCGATAGCCCGCAAGTGCGGGGCTTGATCCATAAGGTGTCCTATCTCTTGGAAGTGAAACCGCTATGAAATTGCATGAATTGGCTCCCGCGCCTGGGGCAAAGAAAAAGCGAAAGCGTATTGGACGCGGACCTGGTTCAGGTCACGGGAAGACTGCGACCAAGGGGCATAAGGGACTTTTGGCCCGATCCGGCGGTGGAAAGCGCCCTGGTGTTGAAGGCGGACAGATGCCCTTGATTCGCCGAATCCCCAAGCATGGGTTTCAGAATCCGTTCCGAATCGAGTATGCGATCGTCAATCTCAAGTCCTTGGCGGCGTTGGGTGCAGTGGATCCCATCACGCCACAAGCGTTGGTGGATGCCGGATTGATCAAGCGGACGCGCCGACCGGTGAAAATTCTTGGCCAGGGCGAGGTTGGTCGGGCCGTGGTGATTCAGGCCCACAAGTTTAGTCAGTCGGCCCTGGCAAAGATTGAGGCTGCCGGCGGGAGGGCTGAGGTCATCGGCGGTGTTTGAACGACTCCTCACCAGTTTTCAGAACATCTTCAAAATTCCGGAGTTGCGCACCCGGATCCTGTTCACGTTGACGATGCTGGCGGTTTACCGTGTGGGAGCCCATGTCCCGACCCCCGGCATCAATAACGAAGAGCTCTCCAAGTTTTTGCTTGAAAAGGGAGGGTCGCTGCTCGGGTTTTTGGATATTTTTTCCGGCGGAGCCTTGTCCCGGCTGACGATCTTTGCGCTGGGAATCATGCCTTACATCAGCGCTTCGATCATCCTGCAGCTGTTGACGGTAGTCATCCCGCATCTATCCAAGCTTGCCAAGGAAGGTGAACGCGGGCGGAAGACGATCATCCAGTATACGCGCTACGGGACGATCGGCATTGCGTTGATCCAGGGATTCGGAATCGCCGTAGGCCTGGAAGGGATGAACCAGGGTGCCTTCGTGCTGAATCCCGGATGGTCGTTCCGTCTCATGACGGTCATCACATTGACGGCTGGCACGGCGTTCTTGATGTGGCTGGGTGAGCAAATCACGGAACGGGGGATTGGCAACGGCATCTCGTTGATCATGTACGCTGGGATCGTCGCGCGATTCCCCGCGGCTGTGGCCCAAACCTTCGATCTCTATCAGGTTGGCCAGTTGAGCTTTCTGTTGCTGGTGGCACTGGTGTTCGTCATGTTTGGCGTCATCGGGGCCATCGTTTTTCTCGAGAGCGGGCGGCGCAAAGTGCCGGTGCAGTATGCCAAGCGGGTCATCGGGCGTCGCGTGTATGGAGGCCAGAGCACGCATATTCCGCTGAAGATCAATACGGCGGGCGTTATTCCGCCGATCTTCGCCTCGTCAATCATTGCGTTTCCCGCAACGATTGCCGGATTTATCCAGGTGCCTTGGGTGCAGTCGATCGGCGCACAGTTGTCGCCTGGCTCGCTTTTGTACACGGTGCTCTACGTGACGCTGATCGTGTTCTTTTGTTTTTTTTATACGGCTGTGGTGCTGAATCCGGTGGATATGGCGGACAATATGAAAAAGTATGGTGGGTTTATCCCTGGTATCAGGCCGGGGCAACGCACCTCAGACTATATTTACAACGTACTAACCAGGAT
>JBJTAZ010000030.1:0-2577 GCA_046091085.1 Nitrospiraceae bacterium | reverse complement strand
GCCGGTCCAGGTGATGTCCGCGTAGACCGAGCCCGGCTCCGGCCGTTTGGCCCAGAGATCGATCAGGACCAACTGGTTCTCCGCGATCACGGACGAGCCGGAGGGGGCCGGCCCGTAGTGGGGATCGGCACTATGTTCGTTCACGGCGGCGATGGGAGCGCTGGACGTGACCAGACCATGCTCCTTGAAACGGGAAAGGATGAACTGTTGCAGGCCGTACTCGGTCAGGTCCCTGCGGCCTGCCACCGATTCGCCCACGTGCCGGAAGGCTTCGTCCACGATCGTCCGGAGCTTGGCCGCCGCGTCCCGATGCGACGCCAACTGCTGCTCCGTCCAGACCGCTTCGAACCGCTGGACCAGATCGGCCGAGGTCACGACCTCCACCCCATGCCCGCGGATCTGCTCGATCGTGCCTGCGTCCACCCGCGACACGTACGGAATGAAGTTCATCGGGGAGTATTGCATGGCCGCCTGCTTGGCCTTGGCCAGGATGCGCGACAGGCAGGCGCCGAGGGACTGCCAGGACATGTACTGCACCGACTCGCCGGGCAGCTCATCCAGCACATGGGGCTCGATCTTGTGGGTCAGCTTGACCGGCTGACCTTGCGCAGGCACCCAATAGTACCAACGGCGGGTCACGTGCCTGGTCGGATCCAGCAGCAGCACCCGATACGCCAGGGGATCGCTGCCGCGAAAATCGTAGAAGAGCCATCCGTCAAGGCCCGGCGTCTCGCGCAAGGCTTGCTGAATATCCGCAACCCGCCGGTGCTGCATGCTTTGCGTATCGGCCATAGCGGCGCCCATCATACCGTGAATGGCACAGGAATTCCCACCCCTGTTCGAACAACGAAGCCGGACGGGACGGAGCTAATAGGTCTTGCTCCAGGAGAGGGTAAACAGCTCCGTTTGGCTGTTGAAGGGTTGTTCGTGGGGGCCGAAGTAGATGCCCGCACGCACGTAGGAGACGGCGAGGTCCCAGGGGACATACTTCAGCGTGATGCCCAGATGCAGAGACGCATGGCGCAGCGGCTCGTCCCGGGATTCGGAGACCTCGCCGGTGGTGACATTCACGAGGCGATGAAAGCGCTCGAACTTATCGAAACGATACATGCCCACCGCAAAGGGGATGAATCGGAACGGCCCCCAGCTTTCCTGTGGCGCGATGCCGGCCACGACGCCCGGCGAGAGCAGAGGGAGCGTCTTGTTTTTGGCGTAGAACGAGTTGCCCTGAAACTGGAAGGTGCCTTCGGTGGTGGCGTCGATGGTGCTGAGGCTCAACCCGAACAACATGGGTAGCCGGAACCCAGGGCCACTCATGGGATCGTACACGACTTCCGCCATCGCACTGTAGGCAGACAGTTGCAGAGGGAGGGAGAGGCGGCTGTTGGCTTGCGCCTCGAAGCCCTGCGATCCGAAGCTGATCTGCTGGGCGCTGCCGCTAGCGGTTCTGGCGTAGACCCCCTGAAAGCCCACGCCCCAGTGGTCGGAGAGGGCGTACAGGAATCGGACGGACATGCCAGCGCCTTGCGCGTTAAACTGGGCCAGTGTTTTCCCGTCGTTGCTGCCGGAATCTCTGAAATACCCCGGCACCGCTTTCAGATACCAATGACCCTGCTCCAGACTCTCCGTGGGCAACGCATAGGTGATGAAGCTGCCGAGGACGCCGGAGCGGACGCCGGCGCCGGCGTTGACCCACTGGCCGTGGACCTGGTTAATGGCGCCCTGAGCCTGGACGGACGGCACCTCCCCCACCATCCCCCACCAGGCACCGATCGCGATCGAAATGATTGCCCGGTTGCCGCGCCGCATGGGGGATCAAGACGCCCCCTCTCAAGGGGCTACTTCCCCCCTGTTGAACCCTGGATCGGCCCGACCATCTGCTTGTGGTAGGCCTCCGCCGTCCGCGCGCTCTCGTCGCGTTTGGCGTTGTTCGCGTTAATGATGTCGTTGAACCGCTGGGCGCAGCCCTTCACGTCGTTCGGGTCCAGGCGGCAGGATACACAGGCGGCATAGCTCAGCGCGTAGACCCGGTTCACATCGTGCGCGGCGGGATAGTACTTCTCCAGCGCGCCCTGGATCTCGCCGGAGGCGCTGACGCCGGCCACCGACGTGATGATGCCGCTGACGTCTCCGCTGAACTTCTTCATCGTGTTCCGGTCCTCATCCGCCACGCTGGAGGGAAGCGGGCAGGACCCAGCCTTGATCTGAACCTCATCGGTGCCGCCGCAGCCTTGGACCAGCAGGAGGCCGGCCAGGACAAGCAGGGCAGCCGAGAGGCTTCGGTGAGCGCGGTGTGCGAACCTGTCAGTCTTCATCTGGTCCTCCAATGGATTGTCTCAGTCCACGATTCGGCCGGCCATCTTGTGCGAAACACGCGCACATCCTTCTTCACGAGGCTACTTTTGGGTCCGCATCGGGTCGAGCATTTGCTGGTGATACGCGGTGGCCGCTCGAACTTCGGTCTCGCGCTTGGCATGGTTGGCGTTGATGATCTCGTGGAACCCATCGGCGCAGCCCTTCACATCCTTGGGGTCCATCCGGCAGGCCACGCAGGCCGTGTAACTCAACGCGTAGATC
>JBJTAZ010000029.1:0-2866 GCA_046091085.1 Nitrospiraceae bacterium | reverse complement strand
AACGCCTTCCAAGGCAGTTCTTTGGGGTCCCTGATGGCGAGAATCTTGATCGCCTTGCCGTTGACCACGAGTTCGTTGTCGCGAGCTTGGACATCCGCATCCAGCGTGCCGTGCACCGACTCGTACTTGAGCAGGTAGGCGAGCGTCTTCGCGTCCGTCAGGTCGTTGATCGCGACAAATTCGAGCTGCGGGTCGCCGAGCGAGGCGCGGAACACGTTCCGCCCGATCCGGCCGAACCCGTTGATTCCAATGCGAATAGCCATGGTCCGTTCCCATCTCCCTGAAAGAAAAAATGCCGGCCGAACTCCGACCGGCAGGAGCGGTGAATGTTACTCAGGCGGGCAGGCGAAGTCAAGCCGTTTCAGGCTGCTGAAAATGTCTCCCAACTTTGTTCTCTGGCGCTCGAACCCCTCAACGTACTTCTTCAGTACGCCTCAGGGGCCTCGTGCCCTGCGGCCTCGTTGGCTGGCCATTTTGAGCAGCCTGTAGGGTGAAGAACTTGGGCCACGGCCTGCGGCAAGTTGTGTCCCGCCCCCTCGGTGATTGGCGGCCGAGGCTCCTGCCCAGCCTTCGCGGGGAAGGGAGGGGGAGAAAATGCGATGAGAACTAGATGGTTAAGATTTCCTGTGGACTCATGACCGTCACGCCTAACTTGTCTGAAATGGTTTTTCTTTTTCGCAATAATTCCGAGTCATTGGTCATAAAAACATCGCGTTTATTGAGTTTGTGCGCCATCAGATGGCAGGCATCCCCTCGCTTGCTTTCATAGCTGTGTCCAAGTAACTGCGCGTTTGGCCAAATCGTTTCCACTAGATCGTCGATGTCTTTATCCTCAACACGATGCAAGCCTGGGTTACCAGGGATAAAGTCCCGTCCAGCACCTACGTTAGGATCTTCTTGAATTAAGCCCTCGCCCTCCAATTTTATTACTAGCCGCATTACTTCCCCTGTCTTATCTTCAAAGTCAGTGGTGCCTGAATAGTAGAGCTTGAAATGGCCCAATTTTGTTAGATCGATGAGCCGATCAAAAAGGTCTACGCCTGTGCGATTTGTAGCTTTATCAAGTAGGAGGTTTGTGTCGAGCGTGAGAGTTCTCGGTGAGCTGGGCGTGTCATAAGAGAAATGAAATGTCGAGGGCGGCCTGATACGGCTCAAATCTTCATCGCCTCTTTGACTTCTTCCAGCGTCTGGCGCGCGACTTTGGCTGCGTTGGCGCTGCCCTCCTGCGCGATGGCTTCCACCTGGTCCGGCTTGCTGGTCAGGGCCTTGCGGGCTTCCCAGATCGGCGTCAGCCGTTCGACCATCGCATCGGCGACGAGCTTCTTGCAGTCGATGCAGCCGATCGCCGCCGTGCGGCATTCGGTATTGATGTGGTCCTGCACCTCTTTGGTCGAATAGATCTTGTGGAAGTCGTAGACCGGGCAGATGTCCGGATTGCCCTTGTCCGTGCGTTTGATCCGCGCCGGGTCGGTGACCATGGTCTTGAGCTTCTGGCGGACGACCGGCTCGGCGTCGGACAGGTTGATGGTGTTGCCGTAGCTCTTGCTCATCTTGCGTCCGTCGGTGCCGAGCACCTTGGGGAACTTGGTCAAGTGTTCCTGGGGCTCCGGGAAGACTGGCTTGTAGAGGCTGTTGAAGCGGCGGGCGATCTCGCGCGTCAGCTCCAGATGCGGCAGCTGGTCCTTGCCCACCGGGACGAAGTCGGGTTTGTACATCAGGATATCGGCGGCTTGGAGCACCGGATAGCCGAGGAACCCATAAGTGGACAGATCCTTCTCCTTGATCTCGTCCTGCTTCTCTTTGTACGTGGGGTTTCGCTCCAGCCAGGAGATCGGCACCATCATCGAGAGCAGCAAGTGCAGGATCGCATGTTCGGGGACGCGCGACTGGATGAAGACCGTCGCACGTTGCGGGTCGATGCCGGCGGCCAGCCAGTCGATGAGCAGTTCGCGCGAAAACTCTTTGATGCGGCTGGTGTCGGCGTAGTTGGTGGCAAGCGCGTGCCAGTCGGCCACGAAAAAGAAACAGTCGTATTGTCCCTGCAGCGCCTTCCAGTTCTCCAGAGCGCCAAGCCAGTTGCCCAGGTGCATGAGCCCGCTGGGCTGCATGCCGCTCAAGACTCGTTTCTTCGCGTGGGTCGTCATAATGCTCCTGCTGGTGGCTCCGTCATTCGAGCTGGATCAGTTTGCCTTGTTTCACTTGAATGAGAAAGACCCGCCGCTCCAACGTGCCGCCGGGACCAAAGGAGGCCAGTCCGCTTAGCGACGGGAGTTCCTGGCTTTTTAACAGGTGTTCGCGCAGGCTTTTCCCGTTTGTGGCGCCTTTGCGGATGGCGTCCAGGGCCAGCTTGGCCGCGTCGTAGGCCTGGGCGGCGAACAGGGTCGGGTTGCTCTGGTATTTCCGCCGGTACTGCTCGACGAATTCGCGCATCGCCGGATCGGGGCTGTCTTGAAACCAGCCGTCCACGAAGACGCTGCCGTCGATCGAACGGTCCGACAAGCGCAGCAAGTCCGGCGTATTCCACGTATTACCGCCCAGCAGTGGGACCTTGATGTCGTAGAAGCGCAGTTGCGGGGCGAGCAGGGACACCTGGCCGGCGCTGCCGGGCAGAAACAGCGCGTCGAAGCCGGCCGTGTAGGTGATCATCGTGGCGCCCTTGCTGGTCTTCGATGTGACGGCGGTGCCGTGACGCTTCAGGTCCTCGGCCTTCATCTGCTTGATCTGCGGGCCGAAGTCGGTGGCGTTGTCCGGGTACGATTCGATGGCGATGATTTCGCCGCCGCGCTGCCGGACCTCCTGGCTGAACAGGCGGGCGAGTTCCTGGCCGTAAGCGGTTTCCGGGTGGAGGATGCAGAAGCGTTTGTAG
>JBJTAZ010000028.1:0-12306 GCA_046091085.1 Nitrospiraceae bacterium | reverse complement strand
CTATTCCTATTGGGACCCGGATTCCAGCGTCGGCGGCGATTTAATCAAGCAGGTGGACGCGTCCATCAATTTCTTTCCGTTTGGGGTCTACGACTATCAACTCATGCTGACCTACTCGAATCAGTCGATGGGAACCGGGGGCTTTGCCATCGGACGCAGCGCGCCCCTGCCCGCCGTCGGGGCGTTGAGCAGCACGGCGTCCTACCCATCGGGCACGGTGCCGTTGGATGCGAAGGGAGGAACCTTGATCGACAATACGATCCGCCTGCAGTTGCAAATCTTCTTCTGAGACGATGCCTTGCGCGGCGAGCGGCCTGCCAGTATAGTGGCGGGGTTCGGTCGGAAGGGAGCGGCCTCCGCTCAAAGGCCGCGGCATCAGAAACGCGCACACGTGGAGGAACGACGATGAACGTTGAAAAAGCGACGCCCAGCCTGCTGGCAATCTTGGCCGTCGTAATGGTCGGTGTGCTGGTCTTGGGCGTAGGAAGCCTCGCGTCGGCCTCGGGCGAAGAGCTGACCATCGCCGCTGCGTCCGATCTGAATTCCGCGTTCAAAGAGCTGGTCACGGAGTTTGAAAAGGCCAGCGGCACGCATGTCAAGCTGTCGTTGGGCTCGTCCGGGAACTTCTTTTCGCAGATCCAGCACGGGGCTCCCTACGATCTCTATTTTTCCGCCGACATCCGCTATCCGCAAAAACTGATCCAGACCGACCACGCCTTGGCCGATTCTCTACACAAATATGCCGTTGGACGGATCGTTGTCTGGGTTTCCAACTCTTCGCCGGTGGCCGTTGACAAACTGGGCATGGACTCCCTGCTGAACCCATCCATCAGAAAAATCGCCATCGCGAACCCCAAGCATGCTCCCTATGGTCGGGCCGCGGTCGCGTCCATGGAACACTTCAACCTGTATGAGCGGATCAAAGAGAAGATCGTGTTGGGGGAAAATGTTTCACAAGCGGCTCAGTTCGTCGAATCCGGCGCTGCCGACATCGGCATTGTCGCCCTTTCCTTGGCGTTGTCGCCTACGATGCGCAGCGCGGGCAAGTATTGGGAAATTCCGGAATCGGCGCATCAACCGCTGGAACAGGGAGCCGTGATCGTGAAAACCGCGCGCAATCCGGATGGCGCCAAGTCGTTTCTCAAGTTCCTGCAAGGGAGCGAGGGGCGAAAGGTGATGGCGAGCTATGGGTTTGTCGCGCCGGAATGAGCGATGGAACTACGAGGACATGCCGACTGATTGCGCGCGAGGGGTGCTGCTGGGACTGTGCCTGGTGAGCATGAATGGATGCGCCGAGGGGGCGAAGTTTGCCCAACTCGACGAGCAGGGCGGGATCGTCGTTTATCCGTTGAAGAAAGAGCGGGAAAGCATCTATGCCTCGCCGTCCCGTGCGGAAGCCATCAAGATGATCGAGGCCCATTGTCACGGGGCCTATTTGATTACAAAAGACGGAGAGACAACGTCCCAAACGCGAAACACAGGACGGGATGGCGACGATCTTTTGACGGTGCGGCGGTATTGGGGGATGCAGTTCAAGTGCAAGTAGTATGGACGACCTCTCGGCGGAGCGGATGCGGGTCGTAAGTTGCATCTCGAATCAGATGCGCGACGGGGAGTGCCCACGTATGTGCGCATGGACGGCATCCAAGATGATGAGACGGGAGCCGTTGTGAATTGGATGGCGATTGCCGTCACGCTGAAGCTGGCCGTCTTGACGGCGCTGATTCTGGTCGTCGTCGGTTTGCCGTTGGCCTATTGGCTGAGTTTTTCCCGCTGGCGCTGGAAGTTCCTGGTCGAGTCGGTGGTGGCGCTTCCGTTGGTGCTGCCGCCGACCGTCCTGGGGTTCTACATTCTCGTCGCCATCGGTCCTCATAGCCCGTTCGGACAGTTTTATTCCGCTCTTGTAGGGCATCCCTTGCCCTTTACCTTCGAGGGGCTGCTCTTTGCTTCAGTGCTCTATAGCCTTCCGTTCGCCGTGCAGCCATTTGCCACGGCGTTCGAGCAAGTGGACCGCCGCCTCATTGAAGCCTCCTGGACATTGGGCGTCTCCCGTCTCATGACATTTTTCAAGCTGATCATGCCTCTGTCCGTGGCAGGGATCGTGACCGGGGCCGTGTTGAGCTTCGCTCATACCATGGGCGAATTCGGCGTGGTCCTGATGGTCGGCGGCAATATTGAAGGGATCACCAGGACGGTCTCGATCGATATCTATGACGAAGTACAGGCGCTCAACTATGCGGGAGCTGCCAAAACCGCCCTATTCCTGCTCATCGTCTCCTATACGGTCTTGCTGGGCATCTATGCCATGAACCGGAAGGTCTGGGCCGTATGGCCGCAGAAATAGTCGCCGATATCGCCAAGACATTTCCCGGTCGTCTGACGGTCCGTGCTGCATTCCGCATGGTCTGCGAGCCTCCGGCTGTCCTGGTGCTCTTCGGTCCCTCCGGTTCCGGCAAGACGACAATCTTGCGCTGCCTTGCCGGACTCGAATGGCCGGAACAAGGGACCATCCGATTCGGCAACGAGATATGGGTCGATACGGATTCGGATCGCAAGCTTCCTCCACAGGCGCGACTGGTCGGCTATATGTCGCAAGACTATGCCCTCTTTCCGAACCATACGGTTGCGGGCAATATCGCCTATGGCCTGGGGACCTTATCTGCCCGTGAGAGACAGGAACGTATCAGCGAGATGGTGGCACTGCTTCAGTTACAGGGCATGGAAGACTCGAAGCCGGCCCAATTGTCCGGAGGGCAACAGCAGCGAGTCGCGTTAGCCAGGGCGTTAGCGCGACACCCCCGCCTCTTATTGCTCGACGAGCCTCTGTCCGCGCTCGATCTCCCGACGCGATCCCAATTACGAGGCGAGCTGCGATCGCTGCTGAAGCGACTGGCCATTCCTTCCATTGTCGTGACGCATGATTGGGAAGAAGCCCTGGCGTTGGGCGATCGGATGGTGGTCCTGCATCAAGGACTGGTCCTGCAAGAGGGGACACCGCAGCAGGTATTCAATCGTCCCGGCAACGCGGAGGTGGCCAAGATCGTCGGGATGGAGACGGTCATGCCGGGGCGCGTCGTCGAGGTGACGCAAGGCTTGGCGACAGTAGAAGTGGACCGGCACAAGCTTGTGGCATTGGCGGCAGACGACGTGGGGGCGGAGGTCTTCGTGTGCATTCGGGCCGAGGACGTAGTGGTGGAATCGGCCCCGGCCGGCGCCACGAGCGCCAGAAACCAGCTTGCGGGCACCGTGCGCGAAGTCGCCTCGATGGGCGCGCTCGCACGGGTGGAGATCGATTGCGGCTTCCTGCTGTCCGCCGTCGTGACGCGAGCCGCGCTCGAAGACTTGCACCTCTCGCCGGGGGCATCCATCGTCGCCGTCATCAAAGCCGGAGCCGTGCATCTCATCCCCCGTTGAACCGGTCCCGCTTTTCAATCCACAGCTGTCTGGCCTGGTCAAATATGGTCACTCACGTGACCTGCTCCGGACCGGCTCTCCGCCAGGAGACGGCTCGGCGTGAGACAGGGCTTTGCGAAACCTGATTTCCAGTTGTTCTTGCTGTTCCGGAGAAAACCAGGGGCTGGCCGAGACGACTTGTTCCAGATACTCTTCCGGCTCGAAGGTGACGTTAAACGGACCCGAGACCTCCGGGATGTCCGGCAACTGCCGATCGTATCTGCTGATATCCGGGCGAGGCCCGTGCTTGTCGTGCACTTCGGTCAGAATCAGGTAGAGCAGCGGTTCCCGAACATACAACCAGCCTGTCGAGGTCTCCTCGTCCCCGGTTTCACTGAGATCGCTGAGATGGAAATAGACGCGTTCGGTCGTCCCTGCCTGTTCCAGGGCTTTGGAGATGGCCGGAGCCAAGACGGCAATGTCATCCTCTCGGAACGCGCGTTTCTTGTCGGCTTTCCCTGCGAGGAATTCATGAATGACGTTGCGTCGCTCCCAGACACGGACGCCTCGCAGGAGCGTTGCGATATCGTTCGGCTGCAGCTTCATCGGATGGGAATGGGCCGCGGCGCCATCAGGACTCTGTTCGATCCGAACGACATCGCGCCCGCCTTCCAGAACGGACACGCTCAGGGGCTGGGCGTGGCGCGCGCAGCCGTTCTCTGGTTTCAACGATTGCGCGGCCCTTGTCGTATTCCTCCTGGGTAATGATCCCCTTGAGGTACAGGTACTTGCGGCTGGGGTCGTCGGTGGAGACGTATTGCCAGCGCCCGTCCCGTTTCACCAGTTCACCTTCTTCGACCGCCCAGGCATTGAGGAGAGAGCCGAAGGTTGGCCCTGTCAGCGTGAGACCGAAAATAAACAACCGGAAAATCCACATGACGATGCATCCTTTCAGTCATGGGAGCCTCCGGTTGTCCGGTCGGATCGCCTTGCTATGTCAGAGTCAGTGCCTGCAGGGGGCCTCCAGTGTCCTGGTCAGCTCGCGCGATCCAGCAGGCGGATCGTGGTCAGGAATTCAGGAGCGACACCTCATTCTTTCTGCCCCGTCTGGGCACCCAGGCGAAATTTTTCTTTCCGTTCGATCTGCACCACTTCAGAGTCGTGGACTACGATCTCGATGGATCCGTAGCGGATCCCGCTCAGCGCTTGCAGAATCGTTTTCACGGTCGCCTGAGTTCTCGCCTGTTCGTCTGCGTTGACCATGCCCATGTCGTTTTTGCAAGGTTCGGCTCTAGGCCGGTTGGGTTATCGCATGATGACTTGCTTGCCATGATTCCAGTACCACTGGATCGCGAAATTTGGGTAGAACGCATCGGGGCTGTTCTGCCCGGCGACGGTGTAGAGCACGCCGAATGCGCCAACCAAGGAATCAGAAAACCGCCACTGAAGGGCCGGCTCGATACCGATGACCGTCGAGCCGCTGCGCGCCCCGCGATTGAGGGCGTGGCCGTCGGCCCGCCAGGTGAGACTGTGATACGTGGCGAGTTCGATGTTGTAGGCCAGCCCCTTCTTGTCATCGAGAAAGTGTTCGAACGCCACGCGTGTATTGATGATGTCGCCAACGTAGGTGGTTTGGCCTCCGTCGTTGCCGGGCGCCGCATAAGTGTAGTACACGCCTCCGCTTAAGCGGTATGGCTGCTCATTCTTTCGAAACGTCAGCCCTTCGGTAATACCCAGTTCTCCAAATCGAGTGGCGGGGAGTCGTCCCAATGGGGCAAAGCCTCCTGGGGGGCGTTCTGTTCCGGCCCAGCGGCTTGTGGGAAGAATAATTTGATTGTACAGGGTGACAGATGGGCGCGAGCTGTCGGGATCCTGCACGATGGGACGGTATTTGATGACCAGTGAAAGGTCGCCGAGGCCCGAGTTCGTGGTCATGGGGCCGCCGCGCCCCTTGTTGAATCCTTCTGAGTCCTGTGCCCAGAAGGTGTTCCAGGAGGTGGCGGCGCCAAATTCCACATGGTCCGTGATGCCGTAGGTGGCAGTGACGAGGGGCGCCACGGAGTAGAGGTGAGTCGGGCCGTTACGGGCATCGACAGGCGTCGTGAGGCGATTGCCGTAACTTTTCTCGGAAACCTGAGAAAATAAGAATGGGCGGAGAGATAGTTGGCCTTGCGGATGAATGTCCACGGACTGAAGAAGAAGGGGCCCCTCGGAAAATGGGTTCCAGCTTTTTCTGTATTTGGCGATTTCTTCAGCGGTTGGCGTCCACTCGAAGGCCATCGTCTGCAGAGGTCTGCCTGGTTCCACCAGTAGGGCGAGCAGGGCCAGCGCCAGCAGGAATGGTTTATGTCGTGCGAATTTTAACATAATTAATATCCGATCAAATTTATGTATTTAATATAGTGTAAGTTTTAATAGTTTGTCAACAATAATTTTAATCATTACATTTCAGTAGCTTAGTGTGATTTTGTCTGCTTTGGTTGGCTGTTGTGATGACTGGTTGTGACTGGGTGTCAAGACCAAGCCATTATGAGCTCGAATTGCGGAATCCTATTTTACACGAAGGGCAGCGACGCGGGTTGAGCCCGAGCCAATGCTTGCCCAATGGCCGGCTGTTACAGTTGGGGCAGCGGTAGGATGTATAGGCAATGATCAAAGTCGCAAAAAAGGCCATAAAACAGAGGGTGAGTCGGTCGCGGGTGCTTATGGCCCAAGGCACACCTGGGGGTGCCAGGAAAATTTTCCATAGCTGGTAGGCCGTGAGGGCGAGGGAGCCGAGCAGCATGGCGAAGACGATAAGTTGCCGCCGGCGAAATCGAGCCACTATGACTCGAGAAAATATTCCGTGTGGAACCGGCATAGTGTGATGTCTATTGCAATATGAGAGGAGCCGTTATTCCAGAGCATAGCATGCAGTGTGATGCTCGGCAATGAGACGTTGCGAGATTGAAGTATGCGGTTTGATTGAAGATAGGGATGGTGGCGGTGCCCCGGATTGAACGGGGGACCCGCGGCTTATGAGTCCGCTGCTCTACCAACTGAGCTACACCGCCACACGGGAGACTTATGTACCAAGGCGTGCGGCTTGGCGTCAAGGCCATTCGTGCCCGCATTGGGAAGGGGACTGGGCCTAGCCGACGAGGTCTGGGTTGAGACGTTCAAGCGGCTGAACGATGTTGGCTTTGATTTCGTTGAAGACGATGGCTCGTCCCGCTTGCCTGAGCCGGTTGAAGATGCCCTCCACGATCACCTGCTCCCCTTCGTGGATTTCCACCTTGCCCAACGCGACGACCTTGATGGTGCCCTTGTCGTCGCTGAGCAGAAATCCGTAGGCCGACTGTCCTTGCCGATTGGTGGCGACCTGTAGGTTCGACACCTTTCCGCTGACTGTGACGGCTTGCCGGTCATATTGTTCCGGGTGGGCCACAAGGTCGGTAATATCTTGCATGCCCGACGCATGGGAGGGGCTTGCCGACAGCAGCCATACGGATATGAGAACAAGCAGCAGGAAGGGGATGGCCCTGCAGAATCGTCTTGTCCAGGTGCACATGGCAGGTTCCTCACACGGCTGGTTGTCCAGACAGCCTCTCCAGGTGGCCAACCGGGTTGGCCACCTGGTTAACGCCGTCCTTGAAGATCTGGATGGGCTTCTCCCATAAAGCTCCGCAAGACATGCTGCCCCATCTCGCTGAGCTGGGGCTCGGCAGGAGCCGGTTCGGCACCCGCTTCGGCCGGCGCGACCTTTGGTGTGGGGGTCACACGGGCCATCAAGTCCGATTCCAGGGCCTCAATCGGCATCTCCGTCTCATCCAGAATGGCCAGGAGCCGTTGGAGCGCAAACACCGAGACGGCTTTCGATCCGTACTCGGCTTGGTGTCGCGTCTCTTGAATCAACGACAGCCAGAATCGTCCTTCGAGCTCTTCGAGCATAGCGCCAGCGGCAAAGGCGGTCAGTTTTTCGAGCAGGGCCCCCTCGGTTCGCTCCAGTCCATCGTAGACGGCGGCCGATCGCTCCACCGGCGTGTGCGATAGGACTTCCAAGGTTTTCTGCCACAGGTCCGAGGGCGGGGTATTGGCCGGGAGGGTTTGAGGCGGCGCCGCGGCGAGCCTGGCTTGGAGGCTCTGCATAAACTGGTGCAGATACTTGGCTTTGCGAGCGGCGAGACTGCCGGCCGGGATGCCCCAGATATGGGCGACTTCATGGTCTTGCAGCGTCGACGAATTGGCTAGGTCGAATGCCCGTTTGGCTTGTGCCAGTCGCTTGCGGTCGATCTCGATTCGGCGCAGCAGACGGTGCAGTTCCAGGCTCAACCGTTCTTTGCGATAGTCGTCCTCGGAAATTTCTCCGGCATCCCATTTACGTTCCAGCTCGCGATGGATCGGCTTGGACACGGCGGTGCGCGCCTGCTGGGCGAGGGTCTCAACAGCCTCAGGCGACATGCCGAATCGGCTGACAAGTAGCTTCGAAGCGAGCGTCGCCACAGTCTCGCTCTTGGCCAGCAATCGCTGCAGGCAGTCGATTTGCAACTGGATTCGTTCCCGTTTGCTCCGCGTGAGGATGCGGTATTGTTGGACTCGGTCGGCGATGCCTTGTAGCGTTTCTTGCGAGATATAAGGAGTGATCGGTTTGCCGCCGGCCTGGAAGCGCGGGTCTGGACGATCTGCGGCCATATACTGGATGTCCTCGGCGGTGATATCCAGGTACTGCAACAGCAGCAGGCGGAGCATGATGCGGCCTTGGATCGGCAGCGCAGCAATTGCGGTAATGATATGAGCGTGTGTCAGCACCATGCGTATCCTGTGATCAGTGGGGCATTGACCGGCTACGCAGATCCTTCGGCCTGGGATTCGAGATACGTTGCGACATATTCCCGAATTTGTTGCACAGTGCCGTTGGCGTACAATTCATGCGGGATGTCGATGCGGACCAATTTGGCCGGATCGACGCCCCGTTCGACGGCATAGGCTTCGTCGACGTACAGGCTGACGGAACCGTCCGGATGTCTGATGGCGCAGAGGGCCGTGGAGTCTTCCATGCAATGGTCCTGTCGGTATCCGGACCTGCGCCCACTGGCCGGCACTCGGAGTACGTGTCAGATTACACAATGTTTGACGCTCTGTCAAAGTGGCCCACTGGCCTTGGGCTGTTCTGTAAAACAGGGGGAACGCCAAAACACATAGGCGGTGAACGCCGCCAGCGTCAGCACGAACACCGTCCGGACCCGCCCATATCCGAAACAGGCGAAGTTTGTGGAAGCGTTCAACAATCCGAACGCCGCATAGGCTCCATACAGCAACAGTCCCCACCGACGGAGACGCAGAAAGCCGTAGCCGATCAGGAGGTGCAACGTCGGCGACTGAGCCTTGGCCAGCATGCCCCAGACTCCTGCCGGTTTGGTGCAGAACAGCATTAGCGAGTAGGAGGGATTGGTCACGATAATGTAAAGGTCCGTGGCGGCCGTCTGCAGAAAGAGCAAGCCGAGATACCGGATGTCGTAGGCCCTGGCCCACACGAGCTGCCAAGTCTCCCGAAACGTCGGCCGGCCGCTGGAGACAGGCGGCAGCCAGGCATCGCAGCTCTGAAAAGCCCACCACGGCAGAAGAAACAACATCAGGAATAGAATGCCTGCGCCTGTCCCCGCGAGCCAGATTATTCCCAGGCTGCCGGTCAGGATGAGGCCGGCAATGGCGACGGTCGTGATCGCTCGGACCGGTTCATGTTTGAAGGCTTGGCCGAGTCCCGGCACTAGGAGCGAAAGACAGGCAGCGAGGTGTCGTTTCCGGGCTGCGTTGAGGTCGTCCGCTTCCATTGTGTGAAGGGACTGGGCGGACGGGCAGGGTTTTAGTTGGCGCGAGCCGGCCGTTTGGGACGACCGGTCGTTCGGGTCTGCGCCAGGGCGGCGGCGGCAGACGTCTGACGGCCGACCGAAGCGGGCCGCTGCTCCGGTTGCGTCTCGTGCCGGTTTTGGGCGATGGTCTGGTCGAGCCTGAGCCCGCACTGGATGCAGCGCAGCCCATGGAACCGCCCGCTGTGCTCCTGCATCTCTTCCTGGATCAGCAGGCCGGTACACTTTGGACAGTTCATCTGCGTGCGCTCCTCTCGTCCTGAATGGGTGCGGGATCGGGACTCGGCGGCCGCCGCGGTGCGGGCGGGTTGCCGGGCCTGTGCGCGACGGCTGGTCATCCACCCAGCGTATCGAGCATTTCCTTTAGGCTCTTCATGATGCAGCTGAAAATGGGCGTATCCCGCTCGGTGTACCGGCTGGCTTCGGCCAGGCGCAGTTCCATCACCAAGTCCAGGAAGTCCTCCGGCTTGTCCGACTCGAACGCCACGACGAATTCCTGGTCGTCTAGCCCGAACGAATAGGTCGTGTTCAGCTTGACCGACGGGTACCGGTGCCCGATCTCGATATGTTCGTCCATCATGCCCTGGCGGGCCGCCTTGGTCAGTAGATACCAGTTGCGCGTTTTGACGAAGGGGTAGACGAAAATGTATTTGCTCTTGCCGGGAATGACCTGGAGTCGCTTGCTTTCCTGCCCTTCGTGCTCGTGATGGTCCACGTAGATGGACCGTTTGGTCATCGAGAGGTAGGAGTAGGGCGTGGTCATGTATTTGCCCACGCCGGTGGCGAGGAGCTTGGACATCATTTCCTGGAACAGCTCCATCTCGTACGAGATGCGCCAGAGCATGAAATCGCAGTCGCCCCGGATGCCGACGAGGGTATAGGGAATCACGATGACTTTGCCGGCATACTCTTCCACCACGCGGGCAAACTCTTGTTTGCCCTTGGTGCGCTCATCTTCGGGCAGCCGGCGCCACGCCGGGTCCATTTTATGGAAGCTGAAATTCACGAATTGCCGTTTGGCCGTCTGCTCAGGGCTCGCCATCCCACTCCTCCTTACACGACAAGGACTTAACTGGTCTCAGGAAGCAAGTTTTGTAGCACCTCGCGCATCGGTTTGTCAACCAACGAGGAGGCTCCAAAACCGGTCTGTTGGAGAGCAGCGGGCCGAAACCATGAAGAAAAACGAGCGGATGGGGCTGACTCTCCTGAGTATGCAGCGTTGACAGGCCTGAGGCAATCTGCTATCCGCTCGACAGGGGGATGCCATGAAGCGAGGCGAAATCATCGCCATCGGATCGGAGCTGTTGCTCGGCGGGCGGCTCGACACCAATTCCATTTGGCTCAGCGAAGGCCTGGCCGCCAACGGGATCGAAGTGCGGTTCAAGACCGTCGTAGGCGACGTGGAGGCGGATATCGTCGCAGCTCTGCGCACGGCGGCTGGCAGGGCCGATGTTGTCCTGCTGACTGGCGGCCTCGGTCCGACCGGCGACGACTGTACGAGGGAAGCCGTGGCTCGCGCGACAGGCCGGCCGTTGCGGCGCAGGGCCGAAGCGGTCGCAGGCATGAAAAAACAATTGGCAGCCTGGGGGCGGGTGCCCTCGGCAGCCCAACAGTGTCAGGGATTGATTCCGACCGGCGCGGATGTCCTGGCCAATCCAGTCGGGTCTGCGCCTGGCTTTGTCCTGCGTTGGCGGGGGACGGTGATCGCCGCCTTGCCCGGCGTGCCGGTTGAAGCGGAGCGGATGTTTGTGGAGTCGCTCCTGCCCCGCCTGCGGAAAGATGGAGTCCCAGCGCGCATCGAACGGACAGTGCTGCACACCATGGGCCTGCCCGAGTCTGAACTTGAACAGTCCATTGAGAAGTTGGTCCCACGCGCCGGCGGAATCCGGTTGGGTCTGCTCGCGTCACCACTCGGGGTGACGGTGTCGCTGACCTCGCCTGTGTCTGGGAATGGAAGAGGGAGGGTTGCGCTCGATCGGCTGGACCGGACTGCTCGCACGATCCGGCGGAAACTGGGCAGGCACGTCTATGCCGAAGGAACCGAGACGATGGAGCAAGTCGTGGGGCGGCTGTTGCTGGGCAAACGCATGACACTTGCCCTGGCCGAGTCCTGCACCGGCGGCTTGATCGGCCATCGCCTGACCCAAGTGCCTGGGAGTTCCGCCTATCTGGACCGTGGAGCCATCTGCTACAGCAACCGTGCGAAAATCGAGCTGTTGGGCGTGCCGGAGCGGTTGCTCATCAAACATGGGGCCGTCAGTGCGCCTGTGGCTGCGGCCATGGCCAAGGGCATTCGTATCAACAGCAAGGCGTCTGTTGGGTTGAGCGTCACCGGCATTGCCGGACCGGGCGGCGGGACAGCGACCAAGCCGGTGGGCCTGATCTATATCGGTCTGTCGGCTAAGGAGGGGCGGATCAGCCGCACTCACCAGTTCCGTTTTCACGGCACCCGCGACACCATCAAGCTACGGGCGTCTCAGGCAGCCTTGAACCTGTTGCGGGAATGGCTGCTGGCGACACGCTCTCGTCCCTGACCATGATTCGAACTTTCATCGCCGTTGAATTGCCGTCCTCCCTCAGACAGGCCCTGGCCCAGGTTCAGGCCGAGGCCAGGAATCGGATCGCGCGCGAGCTGTCTCCTGCAATGCGTCTGCAATGGGTGAGGCCCGAGGCGATCCACCTGACGCTGAAGTTCCTCGGCGATATTCCGGAACAGCAGGTTGACGAGATCAAGTCTGCTGCTGGTTCTGCACTCTGCTCCGTGGCTCCCTTCTCCGTTGAGGTGGCAGGCTTGGGCGTGTTCCCCGATCTGCGGGCGCCGCGGATTCTGTGGGTGGGGCTTTCCGGTGGGGAGGGGACCGCGTCAGCCTTGTCTCATCTGGCCGCGATGGTCGAGCGCAGTGTCGAGCCCCTGGGCTATCCACCTGAGTCCCGGCCCTTCAACCCTCACCTGACCTTGGCGAGGATCAAGGAAGGGTCGCAAGAAGTGGGGCGGGCCTGGGCGCGGATCGGCTTGCTGGACGGCGATGTGCGACTTGGGCCGTGGGATGTCCGCTCCGTGTCCCTC
>JBJTAZ010000027.1:0-8620 GCA_046091085.1 Nitrospiraceae bacterium | reverse complement strand
GCCCCGCACCTGCCGGTGATCGCCTTGGCCGGAGCCGTGCCGAACGACGCGGTAGCGGCCGCCCTCGATCTCGGCGCGCGCGCCTTCATGCAGGAGCCCTACGACGTCGAGGTGGCGAACGCCCTGCTGCGTCGGGTGTTGACTCTGAGCCGGCTCTCGTCCAGAGCCGAAGAGGCGGAGCGCCTCGCTCACGATCAGCGCGAGCAATGCTGCGCCCTCATGGAACATACCCCCGACGCGGTCGTCTTGGCCGACCACCGGGGCCGAATCGTGCAGTGGAACCGAAGCGCGCAGCGGCTCTTTGCCTACACCGCCGACGACGTACTCGGCCGACCGCTCACACTGTTGATGCCGGAGCGCTACCGGGCCGACCATCAGCAGGGCCTGGCGCGGTTTCGATTCACCGGCATTCCGAGGAACGCCGGCACCACCATCACCCTCCACGGCTAGCGGAAGGATTGCAGCGAGTTTCCCTTGGAACTCTCCTTGGCCGCTTGGGAAACGCGGCAGGGCATCGTCTACGGCGGCATCATGCGGGAAATCTCCGAACGGCGCCGTGAGCAGGACAGGGATGACGGCGCAATCCGGCTCGGCGATGGGTAGTCCCGTTAGGGGGGGCTCAGGGACGGGGCTTTGACCACTTCGACTCCCGGCGGCACGGCGAACTCGAAGAACTCCGCCTTCAGGCCGGAGTTGGGCTTGAGATTGGCGAACTCGAACATGGAGACGTTCCCGCTGACTTCGTGGATGGACACCCGCTTGATAAAGTAAGTCTTGGGCTGCACCTCCAGCACGATCCGGACCACCGTACGCACCGCCTCGTTGCCATCCGGCTTCGGCAGTAGGTTAATCACCGGCAAGCCGCCCACGCCTCGATCGCCGGCACGGCTCTGGTCTAGCACATACTGTTCCTCCAGCTTGGCGGCGCCTTGGAGCAGTTGCAGGGGCGCCTGCGAGGCGGCCATCTGCGTCAACTTCCCGATCAAGACCTGTTTGTGCTCCGGCACATACATCTTGACGTCGTTCTGGTTCACATAAATCTCTTCCACATTGGGGTCGGCATAATCCCAGCGCAGCCGCCCCGGCTTCTTGATGTACATCCGACCGCTGGACAGGATCGGTGTGGCGAACCCTTCAATCTTGGTCGTCTGCGTGAAGTCTGCCGAGAGATCGCGGGTCTGCTCATAGCGCGCTTGCAGCTTCTTCACCACATCCCTGACTTCTTCCGTAGCCTGGACCGGCATTGCCGCCAACAGGCCCCACACCACCAGCAGCACAGCGGTCATTCCGGCACGGATCATGCCAAGTCCTCCCCTTCGCCCACAGCGCCCTTTCGCACCAGCACTTCGCGCCGGCCGTCCCGGCCCGCGGCGCCCACGATTCCTTCTTCCTGCATCTGCTCGATCATGCGGGCGGCGCGGGGATAGCCGACGCGCAGGCGCCGCTGAATCAACGAGGCGGAGGCCTGACCGGAGGATATCACCACCTCCTTCGCCTGCTCGTACACCTCATCCTTCGCCTCGTCTTCCTTGGCCTCTTCCTGTTTGAGCGATTGCAGCTCTTCGCTGTAAGCCGGCACCGCCTGCTTCTTGATGAACTCGACCACCTGCCGCACATCGTCGTCCGGCACGAACGACCCATGCAGCCGGTTCAAGGTGCCGGTGCCGGCCGCAAACAGCATGTCGCCTCGCCCCAACAGCGACTCGGCCCCGTTGGCATCGAGGATCGTGCGCGAGTCGGTCTTGGAGGAAACCTTGAAGGCGATGCGGGCAGGGAAATTGGCCTTGATCAAGCCGGTCAGCACATCCACGGAAGGCCGCTGCGTGGCCAGCACCAAGTGGATGCCGGAGGCCCTGGCCATCTGGGCCAGGCGCGCGATCTTTTCTTCCACTTCCTTGGGCGCCACCATCATCAAATCCGCCAGCTCGTCGATCATCACCACAATATAGGGCAGCGGCGACGGAGGCGTCTTGGGCTCGGCGGAGGAGCCCAGCGGCTGCACCGATTCGGGCACCGCGCTTTCCCCTGCGGCCAGCCGCGCGTCTTCGGACAGGAATTCGACCGGCGGCTCCGGCTGACCCGACTCTTGTTTCCCGGAAGGCTCCGGCAACACGCCTTGCTGCTCCGCAACCATTCGATTGTAGGAATCGATGTTGCGGACGTTGGCCTCTGCCAGCAGCTTGTACCGGCGCTCCATTTCCTGGACCACCCAGCTCAACCCGCGCGCCGCGGACTTCGCGTCCGTAATGACCGGCCGCAGCAGATGGGGCACGCCGTCGTAGGACTTTAGTTCCAGCATTTTCGGGTCGATCAACAGCAGCTTCACTTCGTCCGGTCTGGCCGAGAACAGGAGGCTCAAGAGAATCGTATTGAGCCCGACGCTCTTCCCCGCGCCGGTCGCCCCAGCCACGAGCAAGTGTGGCATGGACTTGAGATCGGCCGCCGCCGGTTTGCCGAAAATGTCCTTCCCCAAGGCCAGGGCCAGCTTGCTCCGAGACTGGATCTTCACAAAGGCCTCGCTGAGCATGACTTGCTTCAGCGATACGGTTTCACGGTAACGATTGGGCACTTCGATCCCGACCACGGACTTGCCCGGAAGCGGCGCCACGATACGGAGGCTCTCCGCTTTCAAGGCCAAGGCCAAGTCGTCGGCCAGGTTGACGATGCGGGCCACTTTCACGCCCGGCGCCGGCTCGAACTCGTACATGACCACGACCGGGCCCGGATGCACTTCCGTGACTTTCCCTTCGATCCCGAAGCTCTGGAGCGCCTTCGTCAGGACTTCCGACTGGGCCTTGAGTTCTTCGTCGCTCATCCGGTCCAGCGTGCCGGACGGGTCGCTGAGCAGCTCACGCGGGTCCGGCAGCACATACCCGACCGAGGCCACGTTCGCGGCCACGGGCGTCCGCTCTTCCTCCTCGTCTTTCTCGAGGGGAGGGACGACTTTGGATTTCTTGGCCGGCTTCTCCTTTTCCTGGACAAGAACTGGAGGCGGTTCTTCCGCCATCGGCGCGTCGACCGGCTCGATTTCGGCAGGGCGGTTGATCTTGACCGGTTTCGCCCTGGGCTTCTTGACCTTCTCCGGCTGCACCTCCGGCTCCGTCCGATCCGGGATCAGCGCCAACACCCTCTCTTTCAGCTTCGCCCACCAACCAGGCACACGTTGCCACAGATCCGCCAGGGACATGGGGGCGGCCAACAGCAACGACATCAGCAGTCCGGCCAGCACGATGATATGCGCGCCGGTGCTGGCAAAGTACTGCCGCAGTCCGTCCGCCAGCAAATGGCCGATCCGACCGCCGCCTAGTCCCGGATAGACCCACCCGCTCAGGATGGTCGGGACGGCCGGCATCTCCAGGTGGAAGAGCCCGCTCAGGAACAGCATGGCGGCCAGAGACCCGGCCGCACTGCGCAAGGTCACGGTCAGCTGGCCCGCCACGAAACAGCGTCCCGCCAGCATGCCCAGCAAGAACGGCAAGAGATACGCGCCCCCTCCGGCAAACCAAAACAATCCGGTGGCCAACGTGGCCCCGACCGTGCCGATCATGTTCCGGGTTAATGGCGCAGCCCCGGCTGAGGATGAAAAGAGCAGCGGATCGGATTCGGCGAACGAGAGGAGACTGAGCAGGATCAGCAAGCTGAGGGTGATCAACAGAACGCCGACCACCTCATGTTTGAGCTGTGAAGGTTCACGAGAGGCTGGGCGAGCGTCACCGCGCTTCGCCGTGGTGGGAGCACCCATGGGCCGGATGGTAGCACAAAACGACGCAGCTGTCAGCCGCCGGCATTCCCCATCCCGTCGGCCCGGTCCTCGGGCAGATCTAGCGCCTGGGCGAGCGATGCAAATTCGTGCACCGTGAGCGTTTCCGCGCGGCGGCCAGGCTCGATCCCCGCCTGCGCCATGGCCTGTGCAATCCGCGCAGCCGGCAGACCCTCGTCCCGGAGGGAGTTGGCGAGCGTTTTTCGCCGATGGGCAAACGAGGCGCGCACCGAGCGCACGAAACCGGTATCCTCCTGCACGGCCTGGCCCTGCGGACGCCGCATCACCAAGGACACGACGGACGAGCCGACATCGGGGCGCGGACGGAAGCAGTTGGCCGAAACCGGAAAGGCCAGCGTGGCCTCGGCCACATGTTGCGTCAGGACCGACAGGATGCCGTAATCTTTCGTCGCCGGCCGCGCCACCAGACGGCGCGCGACTTCGGTCTGAAGCATCAGGACCATGCGGTCGATCCGCGGCCTTGCCTCAAAGAGCTTGAACAACAGCGGGGTGGACGCATAGTAGGGCAAATTGGCGACAACGACCGTCCCTTCAGGAAGCTGTTCGTAGGAAAACTCCAGCGCATCCCCGATCCGCAGATCCAGGTTCGCGCAATCCTTGGTCGCCTCCCGCAAGTACTCGCCCAGTTGCACGTCCAGCTCGACCGCCACAACCCGTTTGGCCGCCGCGCAGAGCGCTCCGGTGAGGCTGCCACGCCCAGGACCGATCTCGAAGACCGTCTCGCCAGGCCGCAGATCCGCCAGCGCCACGATCTTGCGGACGATGTTCGGATCGATAAGAAAATTCTGGCCGAGGCGTTTCAGGGGGCGAGGGGGCGACAGGGTCATGGATGATTTGTCAGGCGTGATCGGTCATTCGGCTTGCTTGATGCGTTCGGACAAGGCCACGAGGTACTCGCGATAGAGTTCCACATCATCGCTGATCTCTTCCAGTAAGTCATTCGTAAATGAGGGGCCAGGCTTGGTGTCGGCAAACCGCTGCGCCTCCTGCTGTCCCAGGTGCTGGGCCATCACCGGAATGGCTTGCACCTTCCACTTGCCCAGGCGTTCCGATGCCGCCACGGTATTGAGGTCCGTCCGGGCTTCTTCGAGAATCGTGTCGAGCGCCCGGATTTGCTGCTGAATCATCTCCAAGGCCTGTCGGATGGAATCCGTCATCGTGTGTGTCCTTTCCTCCTTCGGCTCAGGGCGAGCCGGGCGGCCAGCTTGACCGCCTCGATCAAACTACCCGGGTCAGCCAGGCCTTTTCCGGCGATGTCGAAGGCCGTGCCGTGATCCACCGACGTGCGGATGATCGGCAACCCGACCGTGAGATTGACGCACGTGCCGAACGCGACCAACTTGAGCGGGATGAGCCCCTGGTCATGATACATAGCCACGATCCCGTCATAGGCGCCCCGCACCGCCTTGCCGAACAGGGTATCGGCCGGCAGAGGATCGCTGGCCTGGATGCCGATGGCGCGCGCGCGGCGCGAAGCCGGAAGAATGACCCGGCGTTCTTCGTCGCCGAAGAGCCCGCCTTCGCCGGCATGGGGATTCAGCGCGGCCACGCCGATCCTGGGCCTGGCGATGCCGAAATAGTCCCGCAAGGCCCGATGCGCCAAACGAATGGCTTTCCCGACGCGAGCCGACGTCAATTGATCGGGCAGGTCGCGCAGCGCCACGTGCGTGGTCACGAACATGATTTTGAGCGGCCCGCCCAGAATCATCATCCCGACTTCGTCGCTGTGCGTCAAATCCGCCAGCAGCTCCGTATGCCCCGGATAGTTGAAGCCGGCCTTGTTGATGGCTTCTTTATTGATGGGGCCGGTCACGATGGCGTCCACGGCTCCGGATAGCGCCAGCTTGACCGCCGTGGCGATGAACGCCACCGAGGCCGACCCGGTCTGCCGTCCCTCCGTCCCGATGGTCACGCGGCCCAGGGGTTTCTCGAGAGGATCCAGCACCGGAATCTCGCCCCGCCGGCCCAACGGTGTCTCCTGGGCCATCACTTCCCTCACCTGCAGAGACAATCGCAAGGACCGGACCGTTCGTTGCAGAACGTCGCGGGAGCCGATGACCAAAGGACGACAGAGTCGCAACATCTCGGGCTTGGCCAACGCTTTGACGATCACCTCCGGGCCGATGCCGGCAGGATCGCCCATCGTCAGCGCGAGGAAGGGACGCTGGTCGCGGGTCTGGCGAACACTCATCGGCTCACCGCCTCATTCACTGCACACACAAACTGGCAATCAGATTTCCCCATGCTGTCAGCCACAGTCTTCCGGTTCTACATGCACGATCACTTCCGCGACCCCGGCAAACCGCTCCTTGATCGCCTGCTCGACTCCATGGGCCAGCTCATGGGACTCCCCCACGGTCATCCCGGCGGGGACGTGGATGGAGAGGTCCACGAAGATATGGTGGGGAAGCCCTCTGGTCCTGATCATGTGACAGTCCCGCACGCCGGCGCTCCGCAGTACCACCGCGCGGACTTCTTCCGGGTTCAGTCTCGCCCGATCGGTCAGCGACTGCGAGGTCTCGGCCAGCACCGACCAGGCCGTCCGAGCAATGATCGCCGCGATCACCACAGCCACGAGCGGGTCCATGACGGGATAGCCCAGGTTGACCGCAACCAGGCCGGCCAAGACCGAGCAGGACGTCAGCAGATCGCTGCCGGTATGGTGAGAGTCCGCCACCAAAATTTCGCTGCGCAGCTCACGGCCCTTGCTCCGCTCCCACCGCATCACGCCGTAGTTGATCGCCATCGTTGCCAGCATGATCGCAAAACTGGCGCGCGTCACCTGCGGCTGGACCGCTCGCTGCCAATGGGCATAGCTGCTCCAGAGCAGATAGACGCAGGTGCCCAGCAACATGGCCCCGATGGAAGCCGCTGCCAGAGTTTCATACTTCTTGTGCCCGTACGGATGGACGTCGTCCGGAGGCGCCGCCGCGAGCCAGAGCCCGACGAGCCCGACGATATTCGACACCCCGTCGAAAAGGGAATGAAACCCGTCGGCCTGCATGCTGAGCGAGGCCGTGACCACTCCGTATAGAAGTTTGGCCAAGGCCACCAGGAGATTGAGCCCCAGGACGGCCCAGAGCACCCACCGCACTTCCTTCGTGCGCAAGTCCGGCGCCCCGATCCCACCGTGGCCGAGCTGTCCGATCCCCTCAACGCCCATAGAGATAGACCGTAAATCCCACATAGAGGAGTGCCCCGCTCCCGAGCAGCCAGGGTCTCCACCGTCCGCCCCAGAGCAGTTGCGCCAGGCTCATCCCGACCGCCGCCATCGCCAGCCCCATGGTAATCAACGCCGAGGGGGCCAGCGACCAATCCGTGCCGATCAGCCCGACCGACACGGGAAAAATTCCTTGAAAGACCATCGCCCCGGTCACGTTGCCGACCGCCAAGGCATCCTTTTTCTGGTAGAGCCACAGAAAGCTGTTGGACATTTCCGGCAACTCGGTCGCCAGCGGCGCGATCAAGAGGGCCAACAACAGCGGAGAGACGTGTAGTGTGGCCGCCATCGCCTTGGCGGCCGTGACGAACAGATGCGCTCCCGCGATCAAGCCGACCATGCCGACCGCCGCCTGCGCGGCAATGGCCCAATAGGAGGGAACGGCCGACCGTCGCGCAAACACCCAGGGCGACCGGCCCTCTCCGCCTTCCTCATCTCAGCCAAACTTGAGTTTCACGTAAACGCCATACAGGACCAGCAAGAGACCGGCCACACCGTAATGGACGAGGCGGGAGGGCACGAACGCGCACCCCACCGCCAGCCCATAGGCCGCCAGGAAAAACAGCAGGTCGGTCCGGACCTCCCCGTAGCGCAACTTGAACTGCGGCGCGCGCTTGCCCAAGCCGGCGTAGAGCAGCAGCAGCCCGGCCAGGATCGGCAGCACCAGCGTGCTGAGCATGAACGGCGCGCCTAAAATCGCCCCGAGCCCGACCTCCGTCCGCTCCTGCCCCGTGCCGAAAAAGATCGCGATCACCGGAATGGACGTTTCCGGTAGCGTCGTGCCGACGGCGGCAAAGATGCTGCCGATCGCCCCCTCCGGCACTTTGAGACGCTTGCCGAGCCATTCGATGCTGTTCGTGAAGAGCGCGCAGCCGCCGAGCGTCACTGCCACGGATACGACGAACAGGAGGGCGTACAGCAGGACGGTCACGCGAGACCTTGCGAGCGATAGGGGCGCCGCGAACCCTGCGCGGTCGGGTTGGCCATGTGTGTCCGTTGCCGTGTCACTTCTGACTTTTCGCTTTTGCCTTGTGCCTTCCGCCCGCAAACGCGAGCCGGACCTCGTCCATGATCTCGCGCACCGGCCGTCCGGTCCGTTCTGCAATCTGCCGACAGTCCCGATATTCGGGCGAGGCTTTCGTCGTCCCCGCCCCGGTCTGAGCCACCTTGACTCGCACGACGCCTCCGGCCGTACGAACCTTCTGGATGCGCCGGGGCAAGACCAGCCGGCCGACCTCCTGCATCCTGACCCCCAGCGTCGTCGTGTCCAGCAAGACCACCCCCGCCACGGCTTGGGCCCGGTCGCGCGAGGCCAGCGCCGTCAACGTGATGCCGGGACGCCCACGCTTCATGATCACCGGCGTCAAGGTCACGTCCAATGCCCCGGCGGCAAAGAGCCGGTCCATCACCGTTTCGTAGGCCTGGGGATTCAGGTCGTCCAGATTCGTCTCGATCTGGACGATCGTCTCGGAAGATCCCGGCGCGGACGTCCGCTCCTCGCCCAGAAAGACGCGCAGCACGTTCGGCCAGCCATGCGGATCGGCCGTGCCGGCTCCATAGCCGACGGCCGTGGGCGTCATGGGAGGCACAGGGCAGAAGTCTTGCGCCAGCGACGCCAA
>JBJTAZ010000026.1:0-3460 GCA_046091085.1 Nitrospiraceae bacterium | reverse complement strand
AGCTAGAAAAGATATGGACGACGAGCCAGGAGCTGGACTTGCACTGCCTGCTGTTCGTAATCGACCTCGACAAGGAGCGGACCGCGCTGGGCTCGACGGTGGTAGAATGCGAGAATGCGCTTGGGTGTTAGGGACGGACGGTCGCGGTGCCGATTGGGGAGGGCCAGCGACTGGAGGGGATCGTGGACCTCATGGGCGGAGTGGCCTGGCGGCCGGTCAAGGATAGTCCCAAGGTCCAACAATCAGCGATTCCTGTGGAACTGACCGGCGTCTGCGCCGAGACGAGGAAGAAGCTGGCAGAAGGTGTGGCGGAGACGGACGACAAGCTGGTCGAGAAATATCTGGCCGAGGGCGACTTGACGGCGGAAGAACTCGCTAAGGGCCTGGAGATCGGCACGCAGAGGGGTAGCTTTGTGCCGGTCCTCTGCGGGTCCGCGGTGCGGAACATCGGCTCAACGCTGCTGCTGGACCTGCTGACCGGGTGCCTGCCCTCGCCGGTCGAGCGGGCCACTCAGGTTCCGCCAGCCGGCATCCATCCCCAGACGGGGGAGCCGGTGACACGCCATATCGCTCCAACTGAGCCCCTGTCGGCCTATGTCTTCAAGACCATCATTGATCCCTTCATGGGGCGCTTGAGCTATGTGCGTGTGCTGTCGGGGACCATGGCGGCAGATGCAGGGTTTTACAACGCCAGCCGCTCCGTGAAGGAAAAGGGTGGGCATGTCTTCTGGATTCTCGGAAAGAAATACGTCCAGGTGCCGTCGTTGAAGGCGGGGGAGATCGGCGCCATCGGCAAGCTCCAGGACACCCAGACCGGCGACACGATCTGCGACGATCACCATCCGGTCACGTATCCGAGCCCGCACCTGTCCCGGCCGGTCATGTCCTTTGCCTTGGAACCCAAGTCCAAGACGGACATCGAGAAGGTCAGCCTGGGACTGCACAAGCTGGTCGAAGAGGACCCGACCCTGGAATTCGTCCGTAACAACGAAACCAAGGAAATGATTCTCAGCGGCATGGGCCAGTTGCACGTGGACGTGACCTTCGAGAAGCTGCGCCGGAAGTATGGGGTGGAGGTCAACATCCACACGCCGAAGGTTCCCTATAAAGAAACGATCAGGAAGATGATGCAAGCCCAGGGCAAGTACAAAAAAACAAACGGGCGGGCATGGCCAGTTCGGCGACTGTTGGCTCCAGCTCGATCCACTCCCGAGGGGAAAGGGCTTCGAGTTTGCGAACAAGGTGGTCGGTGGAGCCATCCCACGCAACTTCATTCCGGCGGTGGAAAAGGGCGTCATCGAAGCCACGCACGAAGGGACCCTGGCCGGCTTTCCGGTCGTGGACCTGCGCGTGACCGTCTACGACGGGTCCTATCATACGGTGGACTCATCCGAAATGTCGTTCAAGATCGCCGCCTCGATGGCCTTCAGGAAAGCCATGGAATCGGCGCAGCCGATGCTGCTGGAGCCGATCATGACAGTGGAGGTGACGGCGCCAGACGACGTGGTGGGGGCGGTGATCGGGGATTTGAATTCCCGGCGTGGCCGCATCCTCGGCGTCACCGCCAAAGGGGGCACCGAGTCCATCAAGGCCCTGGTGCCCATGGTGGAGTTGCTGAAATACACGCCGGTCCTGAACTCGATCACCGGCGGCCGCGGCAGCTATGCAATGGAATTCCACGCCTACGAGGAAGTCCCGCGCGACCAGGCCCAGCGCATCATCGACGAGCACAAAGTGGCCAAGCAGGCGGTGCACCAGTGAATTTGCCGGCCATTAATTTTAACGAAATGAAATACGGGATTACAAAACTGAAATACACTCCAGATGCTTTTGTCGAAATCACTGAGGCGCAATTTCTCGCCGCAAAGACCGCTAAGGCGAATCTGGTTACTTTGGTGGGGATTGAAGAGAAGTTTGATCTGCTAATGGAGAACTATGCTGACTATGAGCGAGAAATTCTTAATCTTACTCTTGGCAATGTGCTTTTTCGGGACATGAGTTGCCAGTGGTTTCGAGGCAATAGCCAAGTCCTTACAAGGCGCCTGGCAAACCTTTTGTCGGCGGCAAAGCTGTACGTTGATCAAGTCAAGCACGACCTAGCTACAGCTTATGGGTCTGAGTCAAGCATGGTCCAGAAGATCCAGGAGAAATTTTCCGCAGAGTATGATGGGCGTATAGGTTACAGGGCGATGGATGCCATCCGAAACTATATACAGCACCGAAGCCTGCCGATTCATAGCGTCACTTATGGTCGCTCACGTGATGAATCGCAGGGGCAGGTGCGCCTCAAGTTTTCAGTGACTCCGAGCATCGATATTGCGCGGCTGCGTGGAGATGAAAAATTCAAGTCTTCAGTATTGAGCGAGCTGGAAAAAACGGGGTTGAGCGTTCCCATAACGCCGCTAGTGCGTGAGTACGTGGAGGGTCTCGCAGTTGCGCATGAGAGCCTTCGTGATATGACTACGAAAGATGCCAAGGAGTGGGAGGCTCTGCTTGCGGATATGCAAAGACGTGGCTATGGGCAGTTTGGAAATGAACAGTGGGCTGTGGAGTTGGTTGTAGTTGGTGCCGACGGAAAGGTCACTGAATCACATTCTGTGTTCGAGGAACTCGCTAGTTATAGGCAGATGCTTGTTGATAAAAATGCGAACTTGAAAGGTTTGGCTGCAAGATATGTTTCGGGCGCTGCAGAGTAGGAGCCGGGGCCAGGCCTATAAGCGGTCTGGCCCCGGTTCTCATTTCTCTCTTTTTTCGCAGGGTGGAAGGGATGGTCGGTGAGGGCTGCTGACGGCGGGAAAAGGGGAGATGAGAGCCGCGAAGAGTGTGGGGCGCCGTTCCTCTAGTCCGATAAGGCGCCCCGCTAACAGTACGACCAATGCTGAGTTGGTAACATCAGCGCATCGTCAGCAGCCCGATACCGGCCACCCTTCGTCACCCTCGTCCCCTCACTTGTCGCTGGGTTTCAGCACCACATAGAAGGCCCGCGTTTCGCGCAGGACGCGCAGGAGGATGGTTTCGCCACGCCGGACTTGTTTGACGGCCGTTGAGAACTCGCCGACTGAGCCGACCTCGCTGCGGTTCACTTCCTTGATCAGATCGCCCTCTCGCAACCCTTCCGTGTAGGCGATGCTGCCCTGGTCCACCTTGGCAATCAGGACCCCCTTGCCGTCCTTCAGCTTGAACTTGTCCGCCAGCTCGGCGGTCAGGTCTTGTACGTCGATGCCCAGTTTCATTTCGGCGCGGGAGGCGGGGAGGGAGGCAACGATTGGAGCGTCCTTCCGTTCGGTCAAGGAGACGGCCAGTACCTGCCGCCTCCCGTCGCGGACCACTTCGATGGACGTCGTGGCGCCTGGCTCCAGCGTGGCGATCAGCCTCGAGAGGGCGTTGGGCGTGTCCACGACCTTGCCGTCAACCTTGGTGATGATGTCGCCCGGCTTGATGCCGCCGCGCGCCGCCGGAT
>JBJTAZ010000025.1:0-3644 GCA_046091085.1 Nitrospiraceae bacterium | reverse complement strand
AGACGGCCGTGCCCTGTTCGTCAACCGGGCGGGCCGGCGGCTGTTGGGCATTGGCGAGGACGAAGATATTACCGAGACCGTCATCGCCGATTATCACTCCGAGTAGGCAGCCAAATTGATCGTCGAAGAGGGGGTGCCGGCTGCCATGCGCGACGGTGTGTGGAGCGGCGAGACGGCGTTGCGGACACGCGACGGGCGGGAGAGTCCGGTTTCGCAAGTGATTCTCGCTCATAAGACCCCTGACGGAACGATCGCCTACTTCTCCACGATTGCCAGGGATCTCCGAGGCCAGAAGCGCCTGGAGGAACAGCTCAGGCAGGCGGCAAAGATGGAAGCGGTGGGCCGGCTTGCCGGCGGCATTGCGCACGATTTCAACAATCTCTTGACCGTGATCAGTGGCTACAGCGATCTGCTGATGCGGCGGCAGGATCTCGATGCGGCGGCGCGAAAGCAGGTCGGGGAAATCCATCGAGCCAGCCATCGGGCGGCGGGGTTGACGAGCCAGTTATTGGCCTTCGGCCGGCAGCAGGTCATCCGGCCGAAGGTCCTGGATCTCAACGGCCTGGTCGCCGGTTTTGGCGACATGCTCCGGCGTCTGATCGGAGAAGATATTCGTCTGGTGATGGCTTTGGCGAAAGACCCCCTATTGGTGAAGGCCGATCCAGGTCAGCTCGGACAGATCCTAATGAATCTGGCGGTCAATGCCCGTGATGCCATGCCGAACGGCGGCACATTAGCCATTGAGACGTCGCTAGCGCCGAGCGAGGTCGTGTCCAGCCTGGGACGTTCCGAGGCGGCGCTCCCCTCTGTGCGGCTGGTCGTCCGCGACACCGGTTCCGGCATGGATGCCGACACCAAGGTCCATATCTTTGACCCGTTCTTCACCACAAAAGGCCTGGGCAAGGGTACGGGGCTTGGGCTGTCCATCGTCTATGGCATCGTCCAAGAAATCGGCGGGACCATCACGGTGGACAGCGCCCCTGGGCAGGGCGCCACGTTCACGATTGATTGGCCCCAGGCGTCCGGTGCCGTTGTGACTGACGGCAAGCCTGATCGGACGGTCGGAACGGTTTCGGGGACGGAAACCATCTTGCTGGTGGAGGGTGAGGGGGCGGTACGGACGTTCGTGCATGATCTGCTCGTGGAGTGCGGGTATGACGTGATGGCGGCAGCCGGAGGCGAAGAGGCCTTGCGGCTGGCGAAGGCGCATCCGGGCTCGATCCATTTGCTGTTGACCGACTTGATCATGCCGGGCATGAACGGGCGCCGGCTTGCGGAGCAGATCGTCGCCATGCGAATGGACACGAAAGTGCTGCTGATGTCCGGCTATACCGACGACACCGTCATTCGCCAGGGTGTGCAAAACATGGGCGTGGCATTCATCCAGAAACCCTTTACGGCGGAGACTCTGCAGCGCCACGTGCGGGCGGTGTTGGATACGCCGCGAACCTGACTGACGCCTCTAGCCGAGCGGCGCGCCGCTACGGCCGCAGGATGACGGCGGCGATGACGAGGACGGTGAGGGCGGTGAGGACGGCGAGGTAGACGGTCACGCTGCGATCGCTGTGCCAGGCGGTTTGCCATTCCTCCGGATACAAACTCTTGCCTTCCGCATAGAGTCCTTCGTCGTAGAGCTTCATGGCCCGCTCGATCTCGACCAGCGCCTGCTTGGCCATGCGGTGGCGGTCGCGCTGCTGCAAGATCAAATAGGAGAAGATGGCGGTGAAGAGGGCGACGCCGGTGATCGCGAAGAGTTCCCCGGTCACGCCCGAATGGGCCGCCGAGGGAACCGCCAGCATCGTGACGAGCAACAGCACCAGAAACGCGCTGGCGAAGGCCGTCAGCCGCATCATCTGTTCCCGCCGGCGAAAGACCTCTTCCTTGTACCAGGGATAGAGGATCTTCAGGACTTCCAGTTGTTCTTCCCGCAAACTGTGCAGATCGGGCATAGCCGCGTGTCCTAGGTGTTCTGCGCCCGCAGATTCGCCACGGTCCACTCGATCAACTTGGCCGCCATCGCGCGAAAATCCTCGGCCTTGGAAAAGCCGTGGTCCGCGCCGGGGAGGATGTCCAGGCGCTTGGGCGGACGCAGGGCCTCCAGCAGCCGCCGGCTCTGGTGGAGGGGGACGTATTCATCCTGATCGCCCTGGACGATCAAGGTCGGCACGGCGACCGATTTGGCCGCCTCGTAGCCACGGTACCGGCCACAGTCTTCGTAAAAGGCATAGTGAAGCGCGACAGGCTCGCTGCCGCCGGTGATGTCCGGAATGGTGCCGGTGCGCTTCCAGGCCACGATCCCATCCGGTCCGAACTCCAGCCGCAGCATTTCTTCGAAGTTCGGCACGGGACATTTCAGCGCGAGGCTGGCGAGGCGCGGCTTGCAAGCTGCATCGGCGGCGGCCAGGAGGGCGATGAGCCCGCCGAAGCTGGAGCCGATCAGGCCGAGCCGGTTGTAGCCCTTCGAGGCCATCAGGTCGATGGCCGACTTGGCCTGGTCCAGAGCCGTGCCGATGGTGAGGCGCTCGAAGGGGCCGTCGCTTTCCCCCTGCCCGAAAAAATCGAACCGGAAGGTCGCGATGCCTTGCTCCAGCAAGGCTCTGGTGAGGGTTTTGTTCGTCGTGCTGTTTTTGTTGGAGAGAAAGCCGTGGAGGAGGACGCAGGCGAGGTCGGTCGGCTTGCCCGGGGCGGCCAGGACGGCGGCCACCTTGTGGCCGGCCTGGTCGTGGAAGGTCAATGCCTGGTCCATGGCGGCTATTGTAGCAGAAACGGTTGATGGAGCCGAGGGGTTGCTACTCGTCGGTCTTGTCCTTTTCCAGAGGATGGCACAACAGGAGCCGGATCACCTTGATGCCGAAGATGAGCAGGCCTGTGGTTAACAGTCCTGCGCCGAGCCAGGCGGCACCTTGCACGGCCAACGTGCCCAGGTGGTACTGCCAGACGAGCCCGGCGGTGAACAGGAAGATCACGACGCCCATGTTGAGCGCGCCGACCTGGAGGGGGCGCCATTGCTCGATGATGCGGGTCAGCTCGTCCAGATAGGCCCCGCGCTTCTTGTGGCTCTTGACCCGTTTGACCGCGAGCATGATGGGCAGCAGGTGCGAGAGGGCGCCGATGATGGTTTGCAGGATGAACCCGGCCAGCGCCAGATGGGTATAGGCTACCAGGTGGAGTTTGCCGATGGGCACATACGTCGGCTCCCAGAGGCTGTTGACGGCCAGGCCAAGGCCGGCCACCGCCGTCAGCACCAGATAAAACGTGGCCAGCATGAAATGGTCCGAGGCGATGCGATTCGGCCGGCCGGCCGCGGCCCAGGTCTTCGCCATGTTGTAGCCGTACAGGAGCGTGCCGGCGATGATCACGGCCCCCGCGCCGATCTCGATCCGCAGGTCGCCCAGGAAGAAGCCGCCGATCAGCAGGCCGATGCCGCTCGGCAGCAGAATAAAGGTCCAGCGGGCCAGCTTCTGGCTGAAGAGGGGGACGTTGAGGACGGTCGGCAACAGGTTGTGCATGGTGCCGACGATGGCGAGAGTCGCGAAGCCCAGCAGGTTCAGATGGATGTGGGCCAGCCTGGCCTGGCCGTACAGCGTCACGGGGAACAGCCGCGCGGCCATGGCTTCGCCGATGCCCAGGCCGGCCAGCAGGGC
>JBJTAZ010000024.1:0-9238 GCA_046091085.1 Nitrospiraceae bacterium | reverse complement strand
GTCCCTCCGGCGCAGCACCATGTCTATGTGAAGGATGCCCGACTGTTCCTGCGCACGACGCCCAACCAATACGATGTAATCTGGGTGGATGCCTTTGCACGGCATCTCGTGCCGTTTCACCTCACGACCAAGGAATTCTTTGCGGAGGTCCGAGCGCATCTCAAACCGGACGGCGTGCTGGCGGTCAACCTGGCGGCATCAGGGAGTGGCTCGGATCGCCAACGGTCTCAATCGGTCGTGGCGACGATGCGGACGTCGTTTCCCGCCATTGAGTCGTTTGCTGTGAAGGGATCGAAGGGTGCGGACAACTTGATTTTTTTTGCCGGAGCCCCAACGGTATCCATGCGCCCCCAGGAGTTTCAGGCCCGGATCAACCGTTTGATTGATGCCCGGCGGATGCCGGCCGAGACCGCCGCGCTCTTGGTCACCCGGCGAGAGAGTGCCTGGTCGGATGCGGTTGTGCTCACCGACGACTATGCCCCTTTTGATTTGCTCATGGCTGGGGGAATGGGGGGGCGGCAATAACTCTCGGCAGGGCGGCACCCCGTCAATAAGGCGGGAGAATGCAACATCTGGAATCTTAGAACTTCCAAGAATTCGAGGGATTGCGCCACATCGCCTTGCCAGAAGAACATTCTTGCTTCCCATTAGCACCTATGCTATAAAAATCATCTGTCGAATGGTGGTCGCTGGTTTATCGGCATTGGATCGAATCGAATCATCGTTGTGCCGGGCGGGGTCTTCCTCATTACACTAACCTAATCACAGCTCTTTTCTTCCAAGGGAGGTAGGCTATGGGTAAGATGTTCTTGTCGGTCTTCTTCGGCCTCGCAGTGATGGTGGCCGGGACGTCGGTGGCATTTGCCCACCACTCAGGTGGTGTGGAAATCGGCGATCTGGACACAGGGTCTGTAGTAGGCCAGTCGTTCAAAGAACTGTCCGTGGACCAGGAACTCTATGCAATCGAACTCGGCGAAACCAAGGTCTGGTATCCGCCAGTGACCGTCATTGACTTCAAGGTGCGGCCCGGTCGTCCGGTCGTGCTGAAGGTGACGAACAAGTCCAGTGCGGAACATGGGTTCTTGTTGACGGCGGATGAATCGTTCGGCGCCCCGACTGTCCTGAAGGCCCAGGTGGTGCTGAAGCCGGGAGAGACCAAGTATATCGGCGTTCCCACCAGCGACCTCTTCTATGCAACGCAGGGTGTGACGCTCGTCTACAAGTGCCATCTGCATCCGGGGCACGTTGGCGGCAAGCTGTTGATGATCAAGTAACTCGTCCGCGGGTTCTGGTTCTCAATAGGAATGCCCCGCCCGCCACACCGGCGGACGGGGCATTCTCTTTTCAAGCCGGTCACTGAGGGTGCGGCGATCAGGTTTGCTCGGGGCGGCAATCCGTGCCGTCAAGCGGGATGCGTTGCGCCGCCGCCAGCGTTCCTGACACAATTAGTAGTAAGAACCGGTTTTCCATCGGGGAGGAGCCGGGCCGCCCCATGACGATGGTGTGTAGGTCGACGACCAATTCGTTGTCCGCCTGCCACTGGGTATTGTTCACCACCCACACGTGCCCGCTGGCCTCCGGGAACTGTTGCACCACGAAGCCCTCGATCACGGTGGAAATGTCTCCGGACCCGGCGTGTAGGGGTGCCGCGATCCATACGCTCAACACGAGACTGGTCAGGATTCTCCATTGCATGAGCATGGCAGGACCTCCGCGCAAAGAGGTGAGGAACAGTCGCCAGCCGGTGGGTGCGCCTACAGGATGGCGGCTGGCGCGGCCGCTTGGTCGATGCGCGCATTATACCACGGAGCGAAATAAGGCAAAGAAAACCCCCCATCCCGGCTGGGAGTGGGGGGCAAACTGTCTGTCTGGCTTGGAGCGCTTCGTTTAGTTGCGCACGCCGCTCCAGACCTTGGCCGGATCGATGGTCTTGTCCGGGTTCAACGTCTTAGCCTTCTCAAGCAGAACCTCCGTGGTCTCGGGATAGGCCGGATCGGCGATGCAGCAATTATCCACCGGGCATACGGCAGCACACTGGGGCTCATCGAAGTGGCCGACGCATTCCGTGCAGCGGTCGTGGGTGATGACATAGATGCTATCCCCTTCTCCTTGGCCCTCCCCTACATGAAATCCCTTGGCCTCTGCGTCGCCCCTGGTCTCAAAAATGGCCTCATTGGGACATTCCGGCAGGCATGCGCCGCAGGAGATACATTCAGCGGTAATTAAAAGAGCCATGACATTAGCCTCCTTCGAGTATTGACAAGCGCTTGCGACACTGACCATAGTGCGCATCGCAAGAGGGCACATTCTAGAACGGCGCTTTCTCGCAAGTCAACAATGAAAACGGCGACCAGAAGGCCTATCTGGTTGATCTGTATGGGCCATTTGGCCTAGCCGCGCATCTAGAGGCAGAAGCGGCCAATGCTTAGGGAGTAGAACCATGCCGGAAACGTCGGTTCCGACGTCGAAGACTCCAAAGAAAAGCCGCATCGTGATCTTAATCGTGCTGGCCCTGGGTTTGCTCACGGCCAGTTGGTTCTTGACTGATCAACAGAACGAATCGCACACGATTCTGGTCACGTTCCCGAGCGGCAAGGTCCTCGAAACGGAGGTGGCCGACACGCCGGAAAAACTGCTGTTTGGGCTGGCGTTCAGGGAAGGATTGCCGTCGAACCAAGGGATGCTGTATATCTTTGAAACCTCTGATCGGCATCGCGTCAAGACCAAGGGGTTCCGGTTTCCGGTCGATATGATTTGGGCGGATGAGAGCCGGCACGTTGTGCATCTCATCGAGCAGGCGCAGCCCTGCCGGCAAGATCCTTGTCCCTATTTCGGGCCGCCGCCGGAGAAGGTCCGCTATCTGATTCAGGCGCCAGTCGGTTTCGTGAAGGAGTCGCAAGTGGCGCCGGGCGTCGAGTTGAAGTTTACGCTTCGGCTTCCGTGACCAGGCCGATGGGTTGGTGGACAGGAGAAAGAAGAGAGCAGATCAGCATGGAGCAGAGTCGCATGGAGGGGTTTCACTTGGTGGCGCGCGTGGAGGAGATTCCCGTGGGCGGCGCCAAGGTGGTCGAGGTCAATGCGCGGGAGATCGCCGTGTTCAACGTCAACGGCACTTTTCACGCCATCTATAATATATGTCCGCATCAGGGCGGCCCGTTGGGCGAGGGGAGGCTCAAGGGCCACGTCGTCTCCTGCCCGTGGCACGACTTGGCGTTCGACGTGCGCGATGGCCTCGCCACGGACGGCGGAGGCAATTGTGTGGGCAGCTACCAGGTACGGGTGCAAAACAACGGGGTCTTTGTCGGGCCTCGCCGAAAAGTCCAGGATTAACGACCGGGTGATGACGATGGCCAGTTACGACGGCATAGCGGGCGAGGCGGAACGGGACACCAAGCGACTGACCGTCGTGGTCGGGCAGTCGTTTTCGCTGCACTTGTGGGAAGACCGTACGCGCGGCGAATTGTGGGTGCCCGCCTACGATACCGCAGCGGTGGTTCTGTTGAGCGACGACTTTGTACGGACCGCGAGCAACAATGCCGTGGAGACCGGCACGCGGACGTTCGAATTCCGCACATTAACTCCGGGCGAACACCGGCTGTTGTTCGAAAAGCGGATGGGCTGGAAATTCACCGCCGAGGATCGCCGGGTCTATCTGGTGTCCGCCGAAGGCGGACCGGTCGGGGCGGCGAGCCGATAGGAGCCTTGCAGATGCCGGCGATCGGGTTCGTCAACGGAACGTTCATGCCGCTGGAACACGCCACGGTCTCGGTGGAGGATCGCGGGTACCAATTCGGCGATGGGGTCTATGAAGTGATCCGCACCTATCGTGGTGCGCCGTTTCAGGTCGAGGCGCATCTGGCCAGACTGGAGCGGAGCGCGGCGGCCATCGGTTTGCCCATGCCCTATCCGAATCGCGAGTGGACCCGCCTGGTCATGGAAGGGATCCGACGGGCTGGGTTTGCGGAGAGCAAAGTCTATATTCAGCTCACGCGTGGGGTCGCTCCCAGGGACCATGCATTCCCCGCAGAGTGCCGGCCGACCGCGGTGATGACCATCCGGGAGCTTCGTCCTCTCGCCCCAGCCGTCTATGACGCAGGGGTCGAAGCGGTCACGTTCGAGGATCTGCGATGGGGGCGGTGCGACATCAAGAGTGTGAACCTGCTGGCGAATGTCTTGGCGCGGCACCGGGCCAAAGAGGCCGGGGTCTTTGAAACCATCTTCATCCGGGAGGGTGCCGTGACCGAAGGGTCGGTCAGTAATGTGATGATCGTCACAGCCGGACGCGTCGTCACGGCTCAGGAAGGGGTGCATATCCTCTCGGGTGTGACCAGGTCACTGGTGTTGGATCTGGCTCATGCGGCGGGGGTTCCGGTTGATGAGCGAGCAGCGACGGTGGAAGAACTGCACGGAGCCGACGAAGTGTTCCTCTGCGGCACGACTGTCGAAGTGCTACCCGTGGTGCGGGTTGACGGCAGGATGGTCGGAACCGGGAAGCCCGGTCCTGTCACCGGCACACTGTGCGAACGGTTCAAGCGGGTGGTCGCCTAGATCGCTGAACGCCTGTTCGATCTGGCCGGTCGCCCGGACCCTGCGGAGGCGGGCCAAACCACCGGCTGGCCACGCCGGCATCTGTCTCTTGCGTAGCCTTAAGTACAAGTGGTAACGTACGGGGATTGGAAGTGGGCGGGGGCCCACTTTTTGGTTTGGACCGATGCCGGTCGAGGAGTTCGCGTCGCCACGACGGTCCGGCATAAGCAGGCAGCATGGAACCGGGTGCATTCCGGAACGTACTTGACCGGGCTCGGGCGGTTGCCGAGCCGATCGTTCGAGCCTTGGCGCTCGAGCTCGTGGATGTGGAATGTGCCGGCCAGGGGGCGGGCATGGTGCTGCGGGTGTTTATCGATAAGCCCGGCGGCGTGACCGTGCACGATTGCGAGCAGGTTCACCTCTCGCTCGGTCATGCATTGGACGTTGAAGACCTGATGGCGCATGCCTACACTTTGGAAGTTTCGTCGCCCGGTCTCGATCGCCCGCTGAAGCGGCGCGAGGACTATGCGAAGGCGCTGGGCAAGCAGGTAAATCTGAGGTTGCGGTTGCCGTGGGAAGGGCAGTGGCGTGTGGTGGGCCGGCTCCTCGACGTCAATGAGCAGGGGCTGACCCTGGCTGTGCAGGCCGCGAAGCCGCGGGGCCCTCGGCATCGGGCGCTGTCCGAACCGTCGCTGCAGGCGAGCGTAGAATGGGACGCCATCGCAGCAGGTCGGCTGGATGTGGAATGGTAGTCGCCTCTCGGCAGAGGGGTAACGGGATCCGGAGTCATCAGGACGGGGAATGGGTATGAACTATCGCGACGTTATTGCACAGATCGATCAGATGGGCCGCGAAAAAGGCATCGACAAGGCCAAGGTCATTGGCGCCGTCGAAGCGGCGCTCCAGACGGCGGCCAAGAAGCGCTTCGGACAGGCCGAGAACATCCAAGTGCAGGTCGATCCAAAGACCGGGGAAATCGCAGTCGTCTCGCTCAAGACCATCGTCGAAACCGTCACCAATCCCAAGACGGAGGTCTCGCTCCAAGAAGCGCGCAAAATCGACAGCGGCGCCGAGATCGGGGACGAAATCGGCGATACGATCGGCATCGAGGAGCTGGGCCGGATTGCCGCACAGACCGCCAAGCAGGTGATCTGTCAGAAGGTCCGCGAAGCCGAATGGGAAGCAGTGCAGCGCGAGTATTCGACGCGCCAAGGCGACTTGATCAACGGGATTATTCTTGGCCAGGAGCGGCGCAATTATCTGGTGGACCTGGGAAAGACCGAAGCGATTCTGCCCATCCAGGAGCAAATTCCACGCGAATCCTACCGTCGCGGGGATCGGGTCAAAGCCTATCTGTTGGAAGTCCGGCGGACTCCCAAGGACGTGCAGGTGATCTTGTCGCGGACCCATCCTCAGTTCGTGTCCAAGCTGTTCGAGTTGGAAGTCCCGGAGGTGGGCGAGAAGATTGTCGAAATCAAAGGCATCGTGCGGGAGCCGGGGGACCGGACCAAGATAGCCGTGTCGTCGCGTGACAAGGCCGTGGATCCGGTTGGAGCCTGCGTGGGCATCAAGGGGTCCCGCGTGCAGGCGGTTGTACGGGAGCTCCGCGGAGAGAAAATCGACATCATCGCCTGGACATCCGATCCTCGTGTGTTCATCGCCGAGGCGCTGAATCCGGCCAGCATCGAGAAGGTGGGAATCGACGAGGAGAAGAAGTCTGCGCTCGTTGTCGTGGCGGACTCGCAGCTCTCCCTGGCCATCGGCAAGAACGGCCAAAACGTGCGGTTGGCCGCCAAGTTGACCGGGTGGAAAATTGATATCATCAGCGCCACGGAATACGAAAAGGAAAAAGTCGAGCGGGACAAGGAAATCAAGGCGGCGCTGGCCGAGGAGGCCGAGGCGCAGCGCGAGCAGGACGAAGCGGCGAAGGCGCAGCGAGAAGCATCCGACGAATCGGCCCAGCCGACGACCAACTAAGGTGTTGAGTAGGAAGGTCTGACGAGATTGCCTATGCGGGTGTATGAATTGGCGAAACAGCTTGGGATGGAGAACAAGGATCTCATCTCCGAGCTCAAGCGTATGGGCATTGCCGTGACGTCGCACAGTAATGCGCTCGATGAAGACGCGGTTCGGAAGGCCCAGGATAAGCTGGCGCCAAAAGGCAAGGCCAAAGTCTCGGCGAAGGCGGAGGAGCAGAAGGCGGAGGGCGGTCGCAAGGACGACGCGAAGGACGCCAAGCAAGAGCCGGCACTCCGCAAGGCTGGGTCCCTGTCGCAGAAGCACCCGAGTACTAAGGCGGAGCCGGTTGCTGAAGAGTCTCCGAAACTTGCAAAGCAGCGCATTCTGTTCAAGCGGAAGAAGACTGACGAAGAAGTCGCGGCGGAGGAAGCTGCCGCGGCCAGCCTCGTGCGCGAGTTGGCTCCGGAACCGGGCGGACCGCTTCAGGCTGCCTCTGAGCCGAGCCTCACGCATCCAATTGCCCAGGCCGTGGCTGGCGCAGTCGAGATGGAGGCGTCCCTTGCGCCGAGGCAGGCGGACCATCACGCGGAGCAGCCAGGGCTGTCCCATGAGCCGACTGCTCCCATCGCACCAGTCCCGGCGGCGACTCCGGCTTTCGGCGCCCCCGCGCCGCCTGCTCCCGCTGTGGGAGGCCCTGCCGATCTGCGCGCAGACAAGAAAAAAGGCGTCATGCTGGAGCCCTTGGTGGGCGAGGCAGGCCTCAAGGATAAACTCAAGAAACTCAAGAAACCGGGCCGAGTCCGCGACGACGAAGCGCTGAAGGCGCGGGAAGATGCGGCTCGTTGGCAGGATTTGCGGGCCATCCCTGTCCATCGCCGCGAGAGTCGGGCTCGGCATCTGGAGCCCTCCGCCTCAACCGAAGTCACCAAACCTCGCAAGAAAGTGATCAAGCTTTCGCCGGGCCTGACGGTGAAGGAATATGCCGAGCTTGTCGGGCAGCGACCGGGCGACATCATCCGAAAGCTGATGGAGATGGGGCAGATGCTCACGCTCAACCAGGCGATGAACCTGGAAGCGGCCATGTTGATTGCCGAAGGGCTGGGGTTGAAGACCGAAGCCGCGGCGGAAAAGGAAGGCGAAGAGCTGCTGCAAGAAGCCACCGAATGGACGGAAGAAGAGCATCTCGTGCCGAGGCCGCCTGTGGTCACGATCATGGGCCATGTGGACCATGGCAAGACCTCGCTCTTGGATGCCATCCGACAAACGAATGTCACGGCGCAGGAAGCGGGTGGGATCACCCAGCACATCGGCGCGTATACGGTCACCGTGCACGGCAAGCGGGTGACGTTCCTGGACACCCCGGGCCACGAAGCGTTTACAGCGATGCGGGCCCGCGGCGCCAAGATTACCGACCTCGTCGTGCTCGTCGTGGCGGCCGATGACGGCGTCATGCCTCAGACCGTGGAAGCGATTAATCATGCGGCGGCGGCCAACGTTCCGATCATCGTCGCGGTGAATAAGATCGACAAGCCGGGCGCCAACGTCGAGCGGGTCAAACACGCTCTGGCGGAACACAATCTGATCCCCGAATCCTGGGGCGGACAGACGATCTTCGCGGAGGTCTCCGCGAAACAGAAAGTGGGGTTGGAGTCCTTGCTGGAAATGATCCTGCTCCAATCAGACGTGTTGGAATTAAAGGCGGACCCCACCCGGCCCGCCAGGGGCGCGGTGGTGGAGGCGAAGCTGGACCGGGGCCGAGGGCCGGTCGCGACCGTGTTGGTGCAGGGTGGTACGCTCAAGGTCGGCGATGCGTTCGTTGTGGGAACCTTCAGCGGCCGGGTGCGGGCTTTGGTATCCGACAAAGGCGAAAAGGTGACCGAGGCGGGGCCGTCGACGCCGGTGGAAGTCATTGGTCTGCCCGGCGTGCCGGCGGCTGGCGATCCGTTCATCGTGGTGCAGGATGAACGTGTGGCTCGTGAAATTGCCGAATCGCGCCAGCAGAAGCAGCGGACCGCCGAACTGGCCGCCGGGTCAACGCGGGTGTCGCTGGACGATCTGTTTGCGAAGATCAAAGAGGGCGAGGTCAAGGAGTTGGCCTTGGTCATCAAGTCCGACGTGCAGGGCTCAGCCGAGGCGCTCTCCGAAGCGGTAGAGAAACTCTCCACGCCGGCCATCAAGCTGCGCGTGATCCATCAGGGCGTCGGCGGCATCACCGAAACCGACGTACTGCTGGCTTCAGCCTCCCGGGCCATCGTCATCGGGTTCAACATCCGTCCCGAGCCCAAAGCTGCGGCGTTGGCCGAGCGCGAGGGTGTGGATGTCCGGCTCTACACGATCATCTATGATGCGATCGCCGACATCAAAGCGGCCATGGAAGGGCTGTTGGCCCCGACGCTGAAAGAACGGGTGTTGGGCCGCGCCGAAGTGCGGCAGGTCTTCTCGATTCCCAAAATCGGGGTCATCGGTGGCTGCTACGTGATTGAGGGGATGATCAGCAGGGCCAGCGCCGGCGTCCGTGTCATCCGTGACCACACGACCGTCTACGAAGGGCGGCTCGGATCGCTTCGCCGGTTCAAGGACGACGTGCGCGAAGTTCAGCAGGGCTATGAATGCGGGATCGGGGTCGAGAATTTCGGGGATCTGAAAAACGGCGATGTGCTCGAAGTCTACGTCGTGGACAAAGTGGCCGCGAAGTTGTGAGGCGGCGCGCCGGTTCGTTGCGGCCGCGGCTTCGCCCGAGACGTCATGGGCA
>JBJTAZ010000023.1:0-3736 GCA_046091085.1 Nitrospiraceae bacterium | reverse complement strand
CTTCGCCAGCCGCTCTTGCAGCTTTTCACGATCGTAGTCCGAGGTGGTTTCGTCGATCTGGGCCTTGATCTGCTTGACGCGCCCTTCGATCTTCTTTGGATCGCCGTAGCCTTCCACGATCGTGGTGTTGTCCTTGTCGATCGTGACGCGCTTGGCGCGGCCCAGGTCCGTGAGCTTGATGTTCTCGAGCTTCAGGCCCAATTCCTCGGAGATCACCTGGCCGCCGGTCAGGATCGCGATGTCCTCCAGCATGGCCTTGCGGCGATCGCCGAAGCCCGGCGCCTTCACGGCCGCCACGTTCAGGGTGCCGCGCAGCTTGTTCACCACCAGGGTGGCCAGGGCCTCGCCCTCGACTTCCTCGGCGACGATGACGAGCGGCTTGCCCATCTTGGCGACCTGCTCCAGCAAGGGCAGGAGGTCCTTCATGCCGCTGATCTTCTTTTCGTTGATGAGGATGAACGGTTCCTCGACGGAGGCTTCCATCCGCTCGGCGTTGGTGACGAAGTAGGGGGAGATGTAGCCGCGGTCGAACTGCATGCCCTCGACCACGTCCAGCGAGGTGGACATGGACTTGGCTTCCTCGACCGTGATGACCCCGTCCTTGCCGACCTTCTCCATCGCTTCCGCGATCAGGTCGCCGATGGTCTTGTCGTTGTTGGCCGAAATCGTCCCGACCTGGGAAATCTCGGTCTTGGCCTGGCAGGGCTTGCTGAGCTTCTTCAGCTCCGCCACCACCGCCTCGACCGCGCGATCGATGCCGCGCTTGATCTCCATCGGGTTGCCGCCGGCGGTGATGTTCTTCGCCCCCTCGCGGTAGATGGCCTGGGCGAGCACCGTCGCCGTCGTCGTCCCGTCGCCGGCCGTGTCGCTGGTCTTGCTGGCGACTTCGCGCACGAGCTGGGCGCCCATGTTCTCGTAGGGGTTCTTGAGCTCGATTTCCTTGGCCACGGTCACGCCGTCCTTCGTGATGGTCGGCGCGCCGAACTTCTTATCCAGGATCGCGTTGCGGCCCTTGGGACCCAACGTCGCCTTCACGGCGTCGGCGAGCTGATTGACGCCCTTCAGGATGGCGGCCCGCGCCGCATCGCTGTACAACAGTTGCTTTGCCATTACTTCCTCCCTTTAATTCGTGTTGTCGTCGTGATGTGTGGTGAGCAGAACGCTTAGTTCGTGAAGACGCCCAGGATGTCCTCTTCCTTCAAGATCAGGCAATCCTCGCCGTCGATGTGGAGCTTGCTGCCGGAATACTTGTCGAAGAGCACTTGATCGCCGACCTTGATGTCCTTCACGTCCTTGCCGATCGCCTGGATGGTGCCCCGCTGGGGCTTTTCCTTGGCGGTCTCCGGCACGTAAATGCCGCCGGCGGTGCGCTCGAGCTCCTCGGTGTAGGTCACGAATACACGATCCCCAAGCGGCTGGAAGCCCTTGGCGGACGTGCCCTTCTTCTCCTTGTGCTTCTCTTCGGTCTTCGTCGTCATCACACTTCCCTCCTTAAAAGTTAATCCCGGTAACTGCAGTGACTTGTGCACTCCATTGCCATGTGAAAAATTCGATGGTAACGAGTACGAACGGGCAGCCTGAACGGGAGCTTCGAGGCGCTGCCGCAGATGCCTCGTTAGATAGCGCCGTGACGGGGCAAGTCAAGGCCCGGTCGGAAGAATTTCTTTGCCGCGCCGTGCCGCTCGAAACGCATTGAAAATCAACAGCTTAATGCGTGCGACGAGGGCGAAGCGGCGGAAGGCTAGGAGCGCAGGAGGTCGAAATCCTTGATCTCCTTCTTCAAATAGTCTCGCAGGCGCTTGATCAGTCTGGCTTCCAGTTGGCGGGTTCGCTCTTTCGTAATCCCGTACTTCTGGCCGAGATCGTCCAGGGTCAGCGGCGTCTCCGAGAGGATGCGGTTGCGGAGAATGTCTTCGTCCCGTTCGGGGAGCGTTTTAGTGAACTCGGCCAGTTTCTTGCGGAACAGGGTTTTGAGCTGGCGGTCCTCCAGTTGTTCGTCGGCCCCTTGCCCCTGAGCGGGCAGGATGTCGAGGAGTGTGCCTTCGCTTTCCTGGTTCAGCGGCTGATCGAGCGAGAGCTCCCAACTCCCCAGGCGCTGGTCCATCTCGATCACGTCCCGTTCGCGGACGTTCAGCCGGTCGGCCAGCAGCTTGGCATCCGGCACGAACCCTTCGTGCTCCAGCTTGGCTTTTTCCTTCTTGAGGTTGTAGAAGAGCTTGCGCTGGTCCTGCGTGGTCCCGATCTTGACCAGGCGGTAGGTGTTCAGCAGGTACCGCAGGATGTAGGCGCGAGCCCACCAGGCGGCGTAGGCGTAGAAACGCACGTTCTTTGCCGGATCGAATTTCTTGATCGCCTGCATGAGCCCGACGTTGCCTTCCTGGATTAAATCCATCTGGTCGGCGCCGGTATGGAGATATTCGGAGGAAATGGATACGGAGACGCGCAGATTGGCCAGGATCAGCTTGACCGCCGCCTCGCGGCTGCCCTGGGTCTGGTACTCCTGGAAGAGCCGGAGCTCTTCTTCTTTGGACAGAAAGGGGTAGCGGCGGATCTCCGCGAGGTATTGTTGCAGCGCCGTGACCGGGGCCACGGCCGTAATGTTGATCTTCTGTTGATCGTCGTCGGCCTGCGTTGCGCGAGGGGGACGTTCTTCCGCCAGTTCGGCCTGGTCCGGCTCGATCTCTGCTTCCTCGAGGACTTCGACTTCATCGGCGTCCTCGTCGGTCTGTCGGGGCCGCTCGGTCATTCGGGGCTGCTCAGTCATTGGGTTCACGCAGTGCGTCTGTTATGCAAACCGGTTGTGCCGGGTGATTATAAACGTAACCGGGCCAAGAACAAAGCGTGGCGATGATGGTTGCGAAAGGGGAATGGGCGAACTTATAGTGAGGCGGCGCGTTCAACGGCGTGGCTGGCGGAACGGAGGGATTGGGTGCTGAAGATTGTGACGGCGATCAGGAGCGGCCATTGGCCCGCGCTCTTGGGCGCCTGGCTGCATTTTGAAATCAGCTTCATGGTTTGGCTGCTGGTCGCGGCCTTGGGCGTGTCCATTGCGGAGGACTTTGCGCTGAGCGCGACGCAGAAAGGCGTGCTGGTCGCCGTGCCTCTGTTGGGCGGCGCGTTGCTGCGGATTCCGGTGGGGTTGCTCAGCGATGCCGTCGGGCCGAAAGCCATGGGGCTGATGCTGCTGGGCAGCGAGCTGCTGGCGCTGCTCTGGGGCTGGATGGGCGCCGGGAGCTTTGCCGAGCTGCTGGGCATCGGGCTGCTGCTCGGTGCGGCCGGCGCGAGCTTTGCGGTGGCGCTACCCCTGGCCAGCCGTGCCTATCCGCCTGCCTGTCAGGGGCTGGCCATGGGCATCGCCGCATCGGCCAACAGTGGGACGGTGCTGGCGACGTTCTTCGCCCCCCGGCTGGCGCAAGCGGTGGGATGGCACGGAGTCTTCGGGTTGATGGCAGTGCCCGTGCTGGCGACGGCTGCCGCCTTTGCCTTGCTGGTGCGCGGCGATGGCGGCGCCAGGCGGGAGGAGCGGCAAGCCGGAGGGTGGAGCCGGCTTGCCGAAATCGGTCGCCTGCCCTCGGCCTATTGGTTGTGTTTCATCTCTGCGGTCACGTTCGGCGGCTTCGTCGGATTTTGCAGCTTCCTGCCGATCTTTCTCCACGATCAGCACGGGTTGGATCTGGTGCGGGCCGGTTCGTTGGCGGCGCTCTGCGGTTTGGCCGGGAGCTTGGCCAGGCCTGTG
>JBJTAZ010000022.1:0-4802 GCA_046091085.1 Nitrospiraceae bacterium | reverse complement strand
CCCCGGGACTCGCATGGGGCCGCTGATCGACGAACGGGCTTGCGCCAAGGTGCGCGAGTACATCGAGATCGGAACGCGCGAGGGACGGTTGGTGCTCGAACGGCAGGTGGCAGGCGCCGGGTGGTTCGTCGGGCCGGCCATTGTCGCCGATGTTGTCCCCACTAGCCGGCTGGCGCAGGAAGAGATCTTTGGCCCGGTCTTGGCGGTGCTGAAGGCGCGCGATTTTCAGGAGGCGCTCCGCTTGGCCAACGACTCGGCCTATGCCTTGACCGGGGGGCTGTATTCTCGCAGTCCGGTCAACATCGGCCTGGCGCGCGAGTCGTTCGATGTCGGCAATCGCTACATCAACCGCCCCATCACGGGCGCGTTGGTGGGACGTCAGCCGTTCGGGGGGCATCGTCTATCGGGAGTCGGAGCCCAGGCCGGAGGCGAGGACTATCTGAAGCAAGTCATGGTGGCGCGGGTGATCAGCGAGAATACCCTGCGCCGTGGGTTTGCACCGGCCGACTGACGTTACTTGGCGCCGACCGTGAATTCTTCGAGCTCTTCCGTGATCTCGGAGATAAAGCCGCGATCGGTCTTGATCGGTGGGAGTTCCTGCCGTTCGACGTATTTGATCAGCCCTACGCCCTTGGCGAACCAGGCGGTCATGATATCGGTGCCGGAGACCTTGCGCTGGCTGCCGGAGAGGGAGATGCGCATCTTCATGCGCGCCTCGATGCGGATGGCGTCCTGGTAGGATCCGGCCGGCACGGAGACCGTCTCTTGGCCTACGACGGTCACCGTGGCTTCGGCGTCGACCTCCTGGTCCTTCTCGTCCCCGTCCAAATCCGAGCGGAGCGTCACGCCCTTCCGGTCGAATTGCTGGAAGGAGGAGGGAACGACGAGGGGAAACCGGACGATTTGGTACGGCACCAACTGCTTTTCGAGCGGGGTGCCTGGCTGCGATCCATAGTAGACGATCCCGACCGCGTCACGCCGATAGTAGCTGGTGCTGGGGCCATGGTCGCCCGGATTGGTATCGTGGAAGACTTTGACGGCGACGCCGTTCAGCTTTTCGGCTCCCCGAACGGTCGAGACGTTGACGAACCCCTTGCTGTCGATCTTTTGGAGCGGCCCCTCTTCCACATACCCCCGGTATTTCCACCGACTGCCAGGCTGGTCGGGAAAGTATTCCTCGGCCTTGACGATGGTGATCGGCTCGGCAAGAGCCGTCACGGGGGCTGCCTGGTGCTCCAAGAACAGAAGCCCCAAGGCGGCGATGGCGGCGAAGGTCGGTTGTAAACGGTCAGACGGCATAGCCACTCCTCTCAAGACGTCGGCGCGACACGGTAGCACAAGTGCCGGAAAGTGGGCAAGGCATGAGCCGGCCCCTGCCCGTTCTGTTCTTGTGTTTTCTCGGGCCAATTCACGATAATGCCGGCGGGGCGTTATTCACAGCATCTGCCAGAGGAATCCCTTGCATGGCCATTCCAACTGCGCCGCCTTCCTCCGTGCTGATCACCGGCGGCTCCGGCGTCATCGGACGGGCCATCTGCGTGGAATTCGGCCGGGCCGGATGGAACGTGGGAGTTCATTATCGCACGAGACGAGAGGAAGCGGAGCGCACTGCCCGACTGGTGGTTGAGGCTGGAGGCCGGGCATCCTGTGTGCCTGCCGACATTCGCGAAGCCAAACAGACTCGGGCAATGGTCGAGTCTTTCCTCTCCCAGTGGGGGCGTCTGGATGTGCTCATCTGCAATGCAGGACAGGCGAGCGGCAATCTGCTGCTCAAGACCAGTCAGGAGCAATGGAAGGCTGCGATCGAGACGAATCTGACCGGGACGTTTCATTGCCTCAGAGCCGCCGGGCCGGTCATGGTCGGCCAAGGGGGCGGCTCCGTGCTGGTCGTCGCCTCGCTTTCGGCCTTGCAGGGCACGACCGGACAGGCAGCCTACGCTGCGGCCAAGGCCGGTCTGATCGGCCTGGTCAAAAGCGCAGCCCGAGAATGGGGCGCCGACAATATCCGGGTCAATGCCGTCTGTCCCGGTTGGCACCAGACGGATGTGTCCGGCAATGCCATACCCGATGATCGCGCAATCACCGACCGGCTAAGCGTGCATGAACATGTCTTGGGGCGGTTCGCCGGCCTCGAGTCGGTGGCCCGGTCCGTCATGCACTTGGCCCTGCTTCCCGATGTGTCGGGGCAGGTGTGGAATCTGGACAGCCGCATCCTCTGATTCCCGCTTATGGCCCATATTCACCACAGATCGTCGGTGCCACAGGCGCGCGGCTGTTTCGTCACCGGAACGGACACTGGTGTCGGCAAGACGGTGGTGACGGCCGCGCTGGCTCTGCGCTTAAAGCAGCGAGGCCTGTCCGTCGGCGTGATGAAGCCGATCGAAACCGGTTGGCGGCCGGGGCAGGCAGAACCCTCCGATACCGACCGGCTTCGAGCCAGCGCGGCGGTCGAGGACGCCACGCAGCTCCTCAACCCCTACCGATTCCCGGATCCGCTTGCGCCGCTGGCTGCGGCACGACAAGCGGGAACGGTCATCAGCCTGGAGCGGATCCTCGGCGCCTATGGGCAGTTGGCCGCGCGGCACCAATATATGTTGGTCGAGGGGGCCGGAGGCCTGCGCGTGCCCTTGACCGAACAGGAAGACATGAGGGACTTGATCGAGCAATTGGCCTTGCCCGTCGTCGTCGTCGGCCGCTGTTCGCTCGGTGGCATCAACCATGCCTTGCTGACGCTCGAGGTGTTGCAGGCGCAGAACATTCCGCTCGTGGCGTTGGTGCTGAATCAACACATGCCGCTTCAGGAAGGGCCGGGTTTGGTGCTGCAACAGGAGGCGACGGTCGAGCTGTTAAAGGAACGGAGCGGAATCCCGGTCATCGGGCCACTCCCCTATCACGCGATGCTTGCTGAAGATTGGTCAGCCGGATTATCTCGACTGGCAGGAGGCGCAGGCATGCTGGCTCTAGCCGACCTAATTAGCCGAGATGGACCCTGAAGGCTCGGACGGTTTCCGCCACATCTGAGGCCTGAGCCAAGGCGGAAATTACCGCCACCCCATCAGCTCCCGTCATGACGATGTTCGAGATGTTCTCGACCGTCACTCCCCCGATCGCACAGATGGGCAATCGAGTCAAGGCCCGAACTTGGCGCAGCCCTGCCAGGCCGACGACCGGCTCATGATCCGGTTTGGTGGAGGTGGAAAAGATGGGGCCAAAGCCAAGGTAGTCGGCCCCTTCGGCTGTGGCCGATCGGACGTCCGCCTCGCTATGGGTGGAGACGCCGATTAGTTTATCCGGCCCCATGAGGGATCTGGCTTGAGGCAAGGGAAGGTCGTCCTGCCCCAGGTGCACGCCGTCCGCCTCGACCGCTAGGGCCAGATCGCAGCGATCGTTGACGATGAACAGGGCATGGACGTCGGCTGCTGCCTGCCGGAGTCGCAAGGCCTGACGATAGGCGGCGAAGGCTGAGTCGGTCTTGTTGCGGTATTGAAAGAGGCGCACACCGGCCGCCGCCGCCTCGCGCAGAATGGCTTCCAGTGGCTTGGGGCCTGACGCCGGGTCCAGGATGACGTAGAGACCTGTGAGTAGAGGCGAACGGGGTGGTTGCGAAGCCACTGGTCAGTGAGTAGGGCCGACGGGATGATTGGCGAGGAACCGTTCGAGATAACTGGTCGAGACGCGCCCTTTCTGGAACTCCGGGTCGCTGAAAATGCGGCGGTGCAACGGGATCGTCGTCTTGATCCCCTCGATCACGAACTCATTCAAGGCTCGGCGCATGCGCGCCATGGCTTCCTCGCGGTCCTGTCCGTGGGTGATCAGCTTGGCGATCAGCGAGTCATAGTGGGGCACCACGATGCTGTTGGCTTCCATGGCGGAGTCCACGCGCACGCCGATCCCGCCTGGCTGGTGGAAACGGAAAATCGGGCCGGGGCAGGGGGTGAATTTTTCAGGATCCTCCGCGTTGATCCGACATTCGAAGCTATGGCCTGACAGCTTGATGTCTTGCTGCCGGAATGCCAGGGGGATTCCGGCAGCAATTCGAATCTGCTCCTTGATCAGGTCGATCCCCGTGACCATTTCCGTGACCGGGTGTTCAACCTGGATTCTGGCGTTGACTTCCATGAAGTAAAAGTTTTGATCCTTATCCAGGAGAAACTCGACGGTGCCGGCATTGCGGTAGTGGGCGGCTTTGATGGCCTCGACGGCAACCCGGCCCATTTCCCGGCGCAATCGTTCATCGACGGCGGGCGACGGGGTTTCCTCGACCAACTTCTGATAGCGGCGCTGGATCGAACAGTCCCGCTCGCCCAGAAACACGACGCGCCCCTTTTCGTCGGCCAGGATCTGCACCTCGATGTGCCGGGGCTCCAGAAAATACCGTTCGAGATACACGCCCTCGTTGCCGAAAGTGGACTTGGCCTCGGCTTGCGCCGTCTGAAAGGCCCGGACCAACTCCTCCTCCTTGTTGACCACGCGCATGCCCCGGCCTCCCCCGCCGGCCGAGGCCTTGATGATGACCGGAAACCCGATCTTGCGGGCGGCTTCCAACGCGCCGCTCTCGCAGCGGAGCTCGCCGGGGCTTCCTGGCAGGACGGGTATGCCGCGGCGGATCATGATCTCCCGCGCTTTGGCCTTGTCCCCCATCATGGCGATGTTTTCCGAGGTGGGGCCGACGAATTTCACGCCGATCGACTCGCAGACTTCCGCAAAGTGCGCGTTTTCGGCCAGGAATCCATACCCGGGATGGATCGCGTCGGCGCCGGTAATCTCGGCGGCGCTGAGGACGTTGGGAATGTTGCGATAAC
>JBJTAZ010000021.1:0-8633 GCA_046091085.1 Nitrospiraceae bacterium | reverse complement strand
TTCCGGAGGCGGTCGGCAGTCCCTATTTGCCGGGTCAGGGGCAGATTGTGGTCCCCTACGGCGTGTGTTCGGTGCTGGGCTTCGGCGGGTTGCTGCCGACCGGCTCGCTCTTCACGGTGATCCTCTTCTCCAAGGTGCCTATTCCCAGGGAGACGGCCGAGCTGTTCAAAACCCTGGCCCTGAGCGTTAAGATCGCCCTCCTACCATTCGACGGTACGGCGGATTTTACCGGTTGGAAGGAAGCCGGTGGTGCCGACGCGACGACCGGCGAGCGGGCGATCAACGTGGTGAACTGGCTGAAGGCGCGGATGACCGTGCAGGAGCAATTGATCCATGCCCACGATCAAGCCGTCATTGAGCAAGCGGACCGCATCGAAGCGGCGACAGAAACTATCCGAGGGCAGGCCGAGGCGCTTAGCGCGATCGAGAAGGGCACGGCCCGGGCGGCCGGAGACGATTTCTTCCACTCGCTGGTGTCCCACCTGGCCATTGCGTTGAAGGTGCGGTATGCGCTGGTCGGCACGGTGATGAAGGATCGGACGTACATTCGCACGATCGCGATCTGGGCGGGACAGGATTTCATCCCGAACTCCGAGTATCCGCTGGCCGATTCGCCCTGTGAGCGCGTCATTACCGAGGCCTCCCAATATTTTGGAGAGGGCGTACGGGAGCATTTCCCCAGGTATCCCTTACTGGCCGAGTTGAAGGCCGAAGCGTATTGCGGGATGCCTTTGCTTGACAGCCAGGGGAAGGTCTTAGGCTTGCTGGCCGTGCTGCACGACCAACCGATGCGAGAGGAGCAGAAAATCCGGCAGGTACTGGCCATCTTTGCCACCAGGGCCGGGGCCGAACTCGAACGACAGTGGGCGGAGGCCACGCTCCGAGAGCAGAACATGGCGTTGTCGCAGGCGATGCCGGGCATCTCGGAACTCGACGCAGAGGGGCGGTATGTGTATGTGAATCAGATCTACGCCGGTCTGCTGGGCTATGGCCCCAAGGAGATGCTGGGCATGTCCTGGGAGGCAACCGTCCATCCGGATGACCGTCCTATCGTCCATGCGGCGTTTGATCGTATGGTGCACGAGGGCAGAGGCGAATGTGATGTGCGCGCGCTCAGAAAAGACGGCACGGTCTTCTTCAAGCAGATCATGATGGTCAAAAGCATGGCCGGACTCCCCGCAAGGACAGGGCACCACTGCTTTATGCGCGACATCAGCGAGCGTAAACATTTGGAGGAGCAGCTTCAGCGGGCGGCGAAGATGGAAGCCATCGGGCGACTCGCCGGTGGCGTGGCCCACGACTTCAACAACTTGTTGACGGCGATCACCGGCTATGGCGAGCTGCTGATGCAGAATCTGAAACCGACCGATCCGTTGCATGACCATGCGGCGGAAATCCTCAAGGCCGGTGAGCGGGCGGCGACGCTGACGGGCCAGCTTCTGGCGTTCAGCCGGGGGCAAGTGGTCCAGTCGCGCGTGGTGGACCTGAACCGGGTGGTGACCAACATTGCGGCGATGCTCCGTCGCCTGATCGGTGAGCCGATTCATCTCGAGACTCGCCTGGAGCCGGGGAGCTTGCCGATCAAGGTGGATGCGGGGCAGCTGGATCAGGTCTTGATGAACCTGGCCATCAACGCCCGAGATGCCATGTCGAAGGGCGGGCGTCTCATCATCGAGACGGCCAGGGTTCTGGCCGATTCCGTGACCCAATCGGGCAACACGCCACCGCGGGAGCGTGTCCGGCTCTCCGTGTCCGACAACGGTCTGGGGATGGACGAGCATACGCTTGCGCATATCTTCGAACCTTTTTTTACGACAAAAGACCAGGGGAAGGGGACCGGATTGGGGCTGGCGACGGTCTACGGCATTGTCACGCAAAGCGGCGGCACCATCGAGGTGAAGAGCCAGCCGGGGCAGGGGAGCCAAATCACCATTCATTTCCCCGTCAGCGCCGAGCCCATCGTGACGGTTTCGGCGAAGGGCAGGCCCAACCGGCTGCGCGGAGGAGCGGAGACGGTGCTGTTGGTGGAAGATGAGGCTGTGGTTCGGGCTTTTGTGAGGGAAGTGTTGCGGCGTCAGGGCTACCGGGTGCTCGAAACGGCGAACGGCGAAGAGGCCCTGGCGTTATGTCGCCAAGACCAAGCCCCGATTGATCTCCTGCTGACCGACGTCGTGATGCCTGGCATGAACGGGCGAAGCTTGGCCGAACAGTTGCTCACCCATCGGCCGGGAATCGGTGTGCTCTACATGTCCGGATATACCGAAGATGAATCCATTCGCCATGGCGTTCAGAGCTTGGGCTCCGCCTTCCTGGCCAAGCCCTTTTCCGCCGCCGCGCTGGACAAGGCGGTCCGGTTGGCGCTGGATGCCCGTGCCCCTCACAAGTTGAACTTGAGTTGATGGCCTCAGCTGCCGGCGGGACCGCGCCGCAGCCCTTTCTCTCCTTCGCGATCCACGTGCTGATTCTTGATCAGCAACACCTCGTCCATCGAGTCGAGAAAGGTGTCCAGCAGGGCCGCGTCGAAGTGCGTGCCGCGTTGCATGCGCATGATGTCCGCCGCCTGTTCCGGGGAGAAGGCCGGTTTGTACACGCGCTTGGTCGTCAGGGCGTCGAAGGCGTCGGCAATGGCCACGACTCGGCCTTCGAGCGGGATCGCTTCGCCGACCAATCCCTTCGGATATCCGCTGCCGTCGAACTTTTCGTGGTGCGTCAGCGCGATGGTGGCGGCCAGGCGCAGCAACTCGGAGTCCGAGCCCTCTAGAATCCGGTAGCCCATTTCCGAATGCTTGGTGATCGCGTTGAACTCTTCGGGCGTGAAGATGCCGGGTTTGAGTAGGATGTGGTCCGGGGTGCCGATCTTGCCGATGTCGTGCATCGGGCTGGCGATGCGGATCAGCTCGGAACGCTCCTCACCGAGCCCGTAGCGGCGTGCCAGCAGAGCCGAGTAATGGCTCATGCGCCGGATGTGCTGGGCCGTGGCATTATCGCGGAACTCGGCGGCGATAGCCAGGCGTTGCACCGTTTCCTCTTGGGAGAGACGGAGGCTGATCTGAGCTTCTTCGAGGCGTACGACGGTCCGCCGCAGCTCGGTCGTCCGTTCCCGCACCATTTGCTCGAGGTGTTCGCGGTGGGCCTGGTTTTCGATCTCCAGGCGTCGCCGCCGCAGGGCATTGGCGATGTTGATGAGGATTTCGTTGGTTTCGAAGGGCTTGAGGATGTAGCCGTAGGCGCCGGACTCCAGCGCGACGTTGGCCAACTGGGGATCGTCCAGCCCCGTCACCATCACGGCGGCGGTTTGCGGATGCTCTTGGATCACCTGCCGCACCAGGTCCAGGCCGGACTGGCCCGGCATGTTCACGTCGCACAGGATCAGGGAGAACTCCCGTTCTCCCAGCCATCGGCGCGCCTCCTGCGCATCCGAGGCGAGGGTGCAGGCATAGCCGTATCCTTCGAGCAGCCGGCCCAGCAGGCGTCGGGTTGCGTCCTCATCTTCGACAGTCAGAATGTTGGCGGTCTCTTCGGATGGGGCTTGCGCCATGGACTGGTCGGCCTCCTGATGGGCTGCATTATAGATCAGGGAAAACCCCAGTCAACCTGGAAATGAGGCCGGGGCCAATATCTCGTGAGAGTTGCCGACCGAGGCGGAAACGGCTAGGCTGTGTCGTGCCCTACGTGTTCCCCCATGAAAACCTGTTTGCCCTGGCCGTCGGTCTCGTAGTCCTGGGGCTGTTGCTGTTCCGGTTCAGGCTGGTTCGACGCCGCTCGCGTGGGGCAAAGACCGAGCGGTCGGGTGATTGAGCTTTGTTCCTCTTGCCGTTTCCTTTATAATCATGAGCCATTGCCGGTGAATGGAGAGGGGGACGCGTATGAATCAGGCCGCAAGGCTGTTGCGCCAGGACGGGCGACGGAAGGATCAACTTAGGCCCGTCAAAATCACACGGGATTTTATCAAGTGGGCCGAGGGCTCGGTGCTGATCGAAATGGGCGCCACCAAGGTGATCTGCACGGCCTCTATCGAGGAAAAGGTGCCGCCCTTTCTCAGGGACAAGGGACGGGGATGGGTGACGGCCGAGTATGCCATGATCCCGAGGGCCACGCATGAACGGACCCAGCGTGAAGCCGCCAAGGGCAAGCAGGGCGGCCGGACCCTGGAGATCCAGCGCCTCGTCGGGCGCGCGCTCCGGGCGGTGACCGACATGGAGCAGATGGGAGAACGGTCTATTTGGATCGACTGCGACGTGATTCAAGCGGACGGCGGCACCAGAACGGCGTCCATTACCGGCTCGTTCATCGCGTTGGCCGACGCCTTGGCGGTCCTCAAGACCAAGGGGTTGATCAAGACCCGTCCGCTAATCGACTATCTGGCCGCGGTGAGCGTCGGCCGCGTAGGCGGCGAGGTGTTCGTGGATTTGGCCTATGAAGAGGACTCCAGGGCCGAAGTGGACATGAATCTGGTGATGACGGGCACCGGCCGGTTCGTGGAAGTGCAGGGTACGGCCGAACGGCTGCCGTTTGCCAAGAAAGACTTGGACGAATTTCTGACGGTGGGCGGACATGCGATCCAGGAACTGGTGGCCCTGCAAAAAGAACTGGTGGGGAGCTTGGCGTGAGGGGCAGAAGCCGTCGGCCGTCAGCCATCAGCTCCGAGACAGGCACTGCAACCTGATGGCCGGCGACTGAGCGCGCATGATCACAGAACTGGTGCTGGCGACGCGCAATCACCATAAGGGGAGCGAATTAGCTGCCATCCTGGGCGATATGGGGGTGAAGATCAGGACCTTGGCCGAATTTCCGGACGTGCCCGAGGTCGTGGAGGATGGCGAGACCTGCCGGGCCAACGCGATCAAGAAAGCCGAGACGGTGGCGCGGGTGACCGGCTTGCCGTCCGTGGCCGATGACACGGGGTTGATGGTTGAGGCTCTGGGCGGGCGTCCCGGCGTCTATGCCGCGCGCTATGCCGGGGAGACGGCGACGTACGAGGATAACTGGCGGAAGTTGCTGAGGGAGCTGGCGGGGGTCCCGCTGGCACAGCGCCAGGCGCGGTTCATCACGGTGGCGGCCATGGCCAGACCGGGAACCGAACGGGTCGAGGTGGTGGAAGGGGAGCTGAAAGGGCTGATCGCCGAAGCGCCGGCCGGCACGCAGGGGTTTGGGTACGACCCGGTGTTTTTTGTGCCGGAACTCGGCAAGACGTTGGCCCAGCTGACCCCTGAGGAAAAGAACCGGGTGAGCCATAGAGCCAGAGCCTTCGCCAAGATCAGAGAACTCTTCGCAAGAGAGCTTCGAAGTTAAATGGGCGGGCTGGAACCTTTTCCGGCATGAAAGTCCTATGCATGCTCTAAGGGGCATGCGAGCGTCTGTAATCGGAATCGCCATTGTCTGTTAACGAGCTGAGTGGAGTCGGGGCGTAGCGCAGCCCGGTAGCGCGCCTGCTTTGGGAGCAGGATGTCGGAGGTTCAAATCCTCTCGCCCCGACCACACCCAGCTTGCTGGAGGCGACCGCCATATTCATGGGGCTTGGAGGTTGGAGAAAGCCTTCCAGTTGGTTGCTAATCTGATCCCGCTCGGTTGAACCGGCTGCGTGTGTCGTTTTATCGTAACTGTGCCGACAGAGAAGCGCCTGAATTGGGTTTTTGTAACGCCACAGTTCGCGCCCGTAGCTCAGTCGGATAGAGCATCAGCCTTCTAAGCTGAGGGTCGCTGGTTCGATTCCAGCCGGGCGCACCATGCTTTTCAGTGCGAGCACGGGGGTGATTCTTCCCAAAAAGAATTTAGCTTTTTGTTCATGCAATGCATCTGTTGACGATGTGCTCTGAGGTTGTTCCGGGCCGCCGGTTGTTCAGGAGTTGCCGATGTCCGAGTCACTGATGGCTGCGCATCCTACCGTGCTGGTTATCGATGATGTGCCGCACGTCAGAGAGCACATCTGCAGGATGCTGGCGCCGGAAGGGTATACAATGCTCGAGGCACGCGATGCCGTCCATGCCCTGGAACTCTGCCGGACCCATCCGGACCCATCCGGACCCCATCCATCTGCTGATCACGGATATCCGTATGCCGGATATGAGCGGCATTGCACTGGCGGACCAGGCGCGCGCGATCCGGCCTGAACTCCGCGTGCTCTACATCTCCGGCTATGGCGCGGATGAGCTTGCATTGGAAGAGAGTCGGATAGACGAGAAACATTTTCTTCCCAAACCGTTTGGTGCCCCCATTTTGCTGGAAAAAATTCGCACCCTTCTTGTCGGTGGGTAAACGTCGGGGACGGTACAGGCAAGAGACGGTCACGGATTTTATTGTTGACCGAAAACCATTCAGCGGTATACGTTCTTGTACAGAAGGTTTGCGATGACCAAGCAGGGAAGCGACGGTCCTGGCCTCGCGCGTGCATCGGGAGGCATCGATGGCAGATCCGCTTCCGGCAGGCACGGTACTTCTCGTCGAGGATGAGCCGGAAATCCGGCGGTTCATCGTCAATGTCCTTGCCGCAAGGGGATACGTAGTTCTGGAAGCGCACGATGGGGAGCAGGCGCTGGCGTTGTGCCGCCAATGTCCGGATCCCATCCATCTGCTGATTACGGATGTCATCATTCCCGATACGAGCGGTCCGGCGCTGGCTGCCAATGTGCTCGCCCTTCGTCCCCAGGTCCGCCTGCTCTATATGTCCGCCTTCGACGCGGGAGTGCTCAAGCAGAGCTTTGGTCTGAGCGCAAAGGCGCTGTTTCTGCCGAAGCCGTTCAGCGCGGAGGCGTTGCTGCAGAAGGTGCGCGACGTTCTTCGGGATTAGGCCGTAATGCGTTCGCGCCGAAGGGCGTAGGATAGGCCACGTACGGCTCGATCACCGTCCGTACCGGATGCGGGTTCCATGGAGGAGGGAAAGTTCGAGTTCCTGAGGAGAGATTTCCGTGGGGAAGAAGGCACCGGATACCTTGGCCGCGTTGATGCTGGCCCCTTCCAAGCGGCAGGAGCGAAAATCCACCCCGCGCAAGTCTGCCTGCCGAAAGTAGCAGTCGCTGAAATCAAGACCCTGGGCGTCGACTCCGCGCAAATCCACGTTCCGGAAGTCGCAGCCGGTGAGGTCGGCTTTTCCGCCCGCCGTCTTCACGACATTGAATTCTTTAATGTTCCCCTCGCGCAGGAGTTGGTACATACGGTCGGATGGGTTTTTCAGCCCGCCTCTGGTCATGGTCGTCGGCATCGGGATTCCCTTTGGGGCGACACAGCCTGGTTGCCTCCCTCCTGCTTATCGGCACGCTGTGCCACAGACTTGAGAGGCAAGGGCGGCCCGCAAAGCGACCGTTGATTTGGTGCCATGGGCGGAGTATGGTGCTGGTCGGTCGCCGGTATGAAACCAGTCACGTCCAAGCGAAATCGGAAGAGCAGGCGGGGCAAGCGTGCCGCACGTTCGGTGGCGATCGATTTGCGCGCCAAGCGCCGGTTTCAATCCCGCCTGCTGAAGTGGTATCGAGAGCATGGGCGGGATCTGCCTTGGCGGAAAACCTCCGATCCATACAAGATTCTCGTCTCCGAGGTGATGCTCCAGCAGACCCAGGTGGACCGGGTGATTCCCAAGTACCATGAGTTTCTACAGCGATACCCGTCCTTCGAAGCGCTGGCTGACGCGAAGGCCGAGGATGTCACGAAAACCTGGTATCCGCTCGGGTACAACGTCCGTCCGCTTCGCCTGCACGGCATTGCCTGCGAAACGATGGCCCGCTACGGCGGTTCGTTGCCGAACGATCACGAGGAATTACTGTCGTTCAAGGGGATCGGCCGGTATACGGCCGGGGCGGTTCGGTCGTTCGCCTTCAACGAAGACGCCCCGATTCTGGATACGAACGTCATGCGGGTCTTGCATCGGGTATTCGTCGGTAGGGGCGATCCCAAGGCGCAAAAAACCAAGCTCTGGGCCCTCTCCGAGGCGCTGATCCCCAAGGGCAAGGGCTACGACTTCAATCAGGCTTTGATGGACTTCGGCGCCCTCTGGTGCCGGGCCCGCAAGCCTGCCTGCGTGGCCTGCCCGATGAGATCGTTCTGCAAGAGTTATCCGTTCGACGGGTCCGCGATGGCAACACGTGAAGCCTGACGCATGAAGCGTACGACGAGAGACGAACGGCGAGAGGCCATTGTGCAGGTTGCCGCCGGTCTTATCATGCAGGATGGCCTCTATTTGATCGCGCGGCGCAAGGCCGGCTCGCACTTGGGCGGCCTCTGGGAGTTTCCCGGCGGCAAACAAGAAGCCGGGGAGTCGTTGGAAGACTGTTTGCGGCGGGAACTGCGCGAGGAGCTGGGCATCGAGATTACGCAGCCGCTCCTCTATCGGACCTTCCGGCACGACTATTCGGATAAGTCGGTCGAGCTGCATTTTTTCCGCTGCTCGATCGGCGCCGGTCAGGCGCGGGCACTCGACTGCGAAGAATTCCGGTGGGTCGCGCCGGAGGAATTGAGCTTGTTTGAATGTCCGGCTGCGGATCGGTCCTTAATCGAGGAGCTGTCAGTCGTCAGCCATCAGCCGTCAGGAAGAAAGGCTTTCTTCCGAGCTGATAGTTGAGAGCGCCTTGCTGAAAGCTATTCCATGAAAGTCGTCCTCGACATCGAAACGGTGCAGCCACCCAGAGAGGAATGGGCCAGGC